>JAJRVD010000086.1 GCA_024277375.1 Candidatus Omnitrophota bacterium
AGAAGTGTGGGTTATTGGGTGTATGGGATAATTCAATATATAGATACCGTAAAGCAACCAACAGGTGCGCCGTCTTCCCCCATGGGGGAAGAGATCAAAGAACTGGAACATGAAAGTGCCCAATTATCTTGACACTACTTTACGGAGAAACCATTTGTATTACGACCAAAACGGAGGTACACTAGTATTGAAGGAGCATAAAAAATGGTCCAGGAAAACGAAATCATAACACTTCTACTTGGCGTCGGTACTGTTATTTTTGTCATAGCAAACCACAGTCGTCTCAGAGAATTGCCTTCATCCAATATCTTGATCAACGGAGTTTATGTCCTCTTCGCGGGATGGATACTGACGATACTTGAAGGGTTCTTCTTAAAACAGCTTCTAAATCTTCTGGAACACACATGTTATTCTATCGGTGCCGTTTTAATGGCGGTATGGTGCTGGAAAATATACAAGAAAAAGCAGAGCGAAAAATGAATCTCGTAGCCCTCCTAGACCTGATAAGTTTTTTGGCCCCTTTAGCGGGATGTATCTTGCTATTCGCTAATTGGCAAAATGGTATACAAGGAGTCGCTAAATGGCTATTCGCGAGTCTTCTTGCCCTAACCTTTTTTCTTGGCCTGAGCAATGTATTGGAATGGTCCGGGATAACAAGTGTTCTGGACAAGTTTGAAGATTATGTAGAGCTGCTCCGTCCGATATTATGGATCTTTTTCTTTTACGCTTTTCTGCAAGAGATGTCAGAAAACGAACGAAATAACCTGATCCATGAATTAGGTTTGAAAAATACCGCACTGGAACAATTCACGTATACTATCTCACATGACCTGAAAAGCCCGATCATAACTGTAAAGGGACTAGCCGCGTTGCTCAGAAAAGACCTTTCGGAAAACAACACGGAACAAATAGAACACGATATCGGGCGCATTGAGAATGCCGGAGATAAAATGTATCAACTCCTGGAAAAACTTTTGGAACTTTCACGCGTGGGGCACATAATCGGCGTACGCCAAAATATACCTCTGGCTGACATCATACATGAAGCCCTGAATCTTGTTAATGCTCAGCTATCTAAAAAGAACGTTCAGATCAGTATCCCGGACGACTTACCCGTTGTTCATGCAGACCTTTCCAGATTCATAGAAATATTCCAAAACTTGTTTGATAACGCTGTTAAATATATGGGAGATCAAACCCAACCCCTCGTCAAGATCAGTGTGCGTCATAATGATAATGCGGAAACTATCTGTTGCGTATCCGACAATGGAATGGGGGTCGCCGAAAAATATCACGGGAAAATATTCGGTGTGTTTGAAAAATTAAATTCGAATATTGAGGGCGCGGGTATCGGGTTAACACTTATTAAGCGAATAATAGACGCTCATGGTTGCCGTATTTGGGTCGAATCCGAAGGTGCCGGTAAAGGCAGTACATTCTGTTTCACCTTACCGTTGGCCAACTGATACAAATGAACAAATTGTCCTCTTTAGCCATTATAATATGTCTCTTGTTGTCCCTCCCTTCTTGCGCGCCGCCTGACGCGAGGGTTGGCAAAAACGCGGTCGTAACCAGCCAAAGTCATCTCTATTCAAGTCCTTTCGTTTTCAGGAATGTCGCAAAAGCGGAAAGATTGAAAGACAACACAACGCTTGCACGATTATTTAAAACCAACAAAGTCAGGTGGACATACAAAGGTTTTATTGTTACCGTTGAACGCGTAAAGAAACCTCTTGCTCTGGTAAAACTTATACGCCCCAAAACTGAGAAAAAAAATTGGTGGATACAGCTGAAAGACATAAGAGTGGAGGAATGAAATAATGGAGAAAGTTGATATAGCTATTATCGGAGCGGGTGTGGTTGGTCTTGCGATCGCTCGCGAACTAGCCGCTAATAACAGGAACATTATAGTTCTAGAAAAAATGGGTTTTTTAGGCCTCGGAACCAGTTCCCGCAATTCTGAGGTTATTCACGCCGGCTTATACTATCCGAAGGGAAGCCAAAAATCCGACCTTTGCATCCGCGGCAGAGATCTGCTTTATGAACTATGTGCCAAACATAACGTCCCTCATAAAAAATTAGGAAAACTACTCGTTGCTTGCGATAAAGAAGAGCTCACTACGCTTGAGGGCATTTATCAAAATGCTCTGGAATGCGGTATCGAGAATTTAAGCTTTTTAGACAAAAAAGAAATTAGAAAACTGGAACCTGATGTTACCGCGGAACGTGGGATTCTCTCGTCGGACACCGGGATAATTGACTCTCACAAACTGATGGATTTTCTGTACACTTCCGCTAAACGGGAAGATGTAGATTTCGCCTTTAATGTCAAAGTTATAAATATTGAGAGCACCGGCTCCTTTTATGAAATAACCGTCAAAGAACCACAGGGAGATCTTTTTACCTTTCAGGCAAATACTGTTATAAATTCATCCGGGCTCAGTTCTGACAAGATCGCAAATATGGTTGGACTGAACATTAATGGCTATAAGCTACATTATTGCAAAGGACAGTATTTTAGAATACGAAATCCTAAAAAATTCTCCGTCACACATCCCGTCTATCCTCCTCCCACCAGCATTGACCTGGGCATTCATCTCACACCGGACATGGCAGGTGGTCTCAGACTTGGCCCCGACGCGAATTATGTCAGTGAGATCAATTACGATATAGACGAATCCGCCTCAAAGCAATTCTATGATTCTGTGCGACGTTTTCTGCCTTCTCTTGAAAAAGAGGATATCATCCCCGATACTGCCGGGGTAAGACCAAAATTGCAGGCCGCGGGTGATACCTTCAAAGACTTTGTAATATCAAACGAAGAAAATAACAGAGCTCCGAACTTTATAAACTTGATCGGAATAGAATCTCCTGGCCTTACCGCCTGTCTTGCCATAGCCGAAAAAGTGAAAACCCTTATCAGGAAATAACCGCGGTTAAGAACATCATGATCTTTCTTTCTTGAAGACTGTTCGTGGAAATAGAAGTATCGGTGAACGGCACCCGTCCTTCACGGTTGCGATCTTCAGCTAAGGTATACCCACCTATGACAATCGTTTCTCCGCTCGCTATAACAACTTGCGTTAAGAGGGATCGCTCTGACACAACATTTCTCGCTTCAAATCTACTCTTGGAAGGACGTAAACTTACAGTGATCGTACCGTCATTATTAACCTTTGGAAGAACCTCCAAAGAGTCGCCGGCTGATATTATTTGCGGGGGGGGGGTAATTACTGTAGCGCCTCCGGAGGAAATGATCTGTGGCCCGAAGATCTCGTTTGCGCTGACTTGGATCGCTGCCGGATGACCGCTCAGTGTCTTTACTGCCATCTCGGATCGAATCGCCACTTCACCGGATGCTTTCATAATATAACGAACATCATGAAATTCCTCCGGATCGATAATTGTCTGGCTGGGACCTATCCCTACTCTTTTTAAAAAAGCGGAGGAAACCTCCGCTATCAAAACTTTTATCTCAACTTGTTTTTGCGCCATATCCAGCTGGACAAGGATACTCCGCATTTCTTCTATTTTATCTGGATAATCAACCACAATAACGCTTCCTGAGAAAGAATGCATTGTAACTTTACCCTCGGGACTTTTCATTTGCTCTAACACGGAATATAAAGCCTCGATATCACCGTGCATCACTTTAAATACTTCCGCCGTTCGCTCTTCGGAATACAAGAAAGTAGTGCTCGAAAACACAACAAAAAATATGACTATAAAAACAAATCGTTTCATTGCCAACCTATTACGCTCTTATTCTTCTTTGGCCCCGACAAACGGAAGCTTTATCACATTTTCCAGCCCAGCGGCGGTACCCTTCAATACGTTCGCGGTATCTTTAACTACTTCCTGTGTGGCCGCGGTCGCGCTCGAGGCGGTTGTCGTCGCCAACTTAATGGTCTCCGACATTATCCCCTCCAGATTACCCAAATCGAAATTTGTAAGCCGCGCTATCGCGGTTTTTCTGAGAGCGCTTATAACAATAAGACTTACAAGTTTTTCAGGATCATCTACATCCTGATGGCTTTCATCAATGTTTATATCGAACTCTTTCACGGAAGGCTCGCCCCCCGCGGAATAATCCTTATAAATAACCTTCCCGATCTTTAAAGACAGGGTGTCTATCTGAACCTCGGGCATTGCACTTCCTTGGGATGGCTTCTCTTCTTTTCTACCGGAAGAATCCTTAACCACCCGCAATGAATTTAAGTTAAGTTCGCCATCTTTCTTTTTTACCGCTATAAATTCTTTTACGTTTATGCGCAATTCCTTAAGATGTATCTTCCCTTTAATGATGTCCCCCAGATCATAATCAACATATATCTCAGGCGCGTCCAACATAACTTTGTCGGGAAACGTCGGGGGGTTAAAGATCCTGAGCCCTTTTATGTCCACAACCGTTTTTATCAGCCCGATATTTAAAGCGCGCATCTTCATCTGAAGACCTGCTACGACTTCCACCCCCTTTTCTACCGCTATCTTCGCGATAGTGTTCTTCACCGCCGCCAGAAATGCGAAGGTTAATACGATAATAACCACTACTGTTAATATCTTTTTCACGGTATGCCTCCTCACTTTTATACCAAATCCATGGGTTCTTCAAAATGGAACTTTAGTCATTCAGGCTGTGTCGTAATTCGTTTTGCGAATGGCCGCATACAAAATATTGTAGGGGTTCGATTCATCGAACCCGATGTAACGGGCTTGATGGATCAAGCCCCTACATTATGATACAGTCCGATTTAAAAAACAGCGTTTTGCATGAGACTATTACACTAAATCCAAATATTTTTCTTTTTTAAGTTTTTCGTGTGTTCTAAAATCGCACCTTTCATATACGTTACCATTATAGCCTACACTCCCAGATGTGTCATCCCGTATGACTAAAATAGGGCCAGAACCTTTTTAAATAAAGGTTCTGGCCCTATTTATAACCGTCATGCTTTGTTATTGGATTTTCCGGGCTCCCGGAAGAACTGCCTCGGTCACCTTGGGAAGTTGGCCATAGACGTTCTGATAGATCTCGATATACCGGTCTTTCCCGCCTATAAGCTCAAAAGTACGCGGCATTGCCTTTTTGGCCTCGTCCGTCATCGCGCGTGATAAGTTCTGAATGTCCCATTGGGCGTGAGCGTCTTCTCTCAAACGTGATATATGGTATAGTTCCCTGGCATTGACCCTTATCAACACCCTTTTTCTGTGAGCATTTGTCAAAATATACGGGGCAGCTATGGGAGACTCTTTCTTTATCTGATCATACACTTTATTAGTTTCCTCGACAATCCGGCGGAAATCCCCCTCCAGTCCAACGTCTTTAATGGCTTCGGGAATGGTAACATCCAAATTCGGGTCATACTCCTGCGATGTGATGGTTGACATACGGTGCCTTTTCAACTGCCCAAAACAAGCGGATGAGGTAACAACATTAAACGTAAGATTAGCATATTCAAATTCCCTGAGCATAGAATCATAGAACTGCATATTCTGCCAGGCAGTTTTGAATAGTTTACCCCTGTCTTCTTCTGACAGGCTCTTTACCGTCGCCTTACATTTCTCATAAGAAAGCCCTGAAGACGTATGCAGGAGACTGGCGGCGATAATATCATCCGCGTCTAGAGTGTATTCAACCAGCCGTACTTCTTCGATCGGCTCCGAACCGGATGTTTCCGTGAGCTCGGAGACCAATTTTTTTAGTTCCGGGTACGTCTTTTCATCTCTATCATTGGCCTGGTTAAAAATAACTATCGATGGAGCTACATCTGAGATCTGGTCGTATATAGCGCGCCCCAGATTCTTTATCTCGCTAGAGGGATGCGAAGCAAACCTCCTTAATAGAAGTTCCGCGGTACGGGCGTTGATCGTCTGCCCTACCTGTGATTCTGTCGCAAGAGCCGTAATGTATCTGGCATCCTCTTTAGCCCAGCCCTCAAGAAGGTTATGTTTTTTGGGATTACCAGCCAGATCTGAATGCTTTTCAAAAACGTGCCCTGTAAGTACTTCTAAAAACCTGAAATAAGCTTCGTTTTGCTTATGGATCATATCAGAAAAGGTCTTTTCAAGAGATGTCCCTTTTATCTCCTCTGGTGTAACATGATCCTTATCCAGTGTGATATATCTTTGTGATTTCTCAGTGTAGGAACATAACCTGAATTTTTCAAGCTCTTCCATGGCAAATCTTGAAACGCCTAAAATGTCCAAGTTGAATACGGCGTGTTCCGCGACCGAATGATGCCCCATTTTGAATATAATGGCGGAATTAGACTTACGTGACTTTTCAACTTCCCCTCTAGCGTCCTCTCTGATCTCATTGATCGATCTCGGATCTCTGCTTATTCGGGCATAAGCCGCCGAAATAACTTCAGGCGTTATATCTTCACGCTTACCGGAAGCTTCCTCCATCTGGCGAAGAACAGTTGTATCAACGTTATAGCCGGCTAAATAAACTTTCATAATTCTCCAATTTTGTGGTAATTATCGCTCTAAAAAGGCGTCATCATAATAGCATAAAAATGGAAGATTTCAAACCTTAGAATGTGGAGGCTGTTTTTGGCTTTACCATGGGAACAAATCTAACGGGTAAAATCGATTTTTTCTCATACCCGTCCTCCGTACGCGTTATAACGCAGAGATCCTGGAAAAACTCTCCTACCGGTATTATCATCTTACCGCCAATTTTCAATTGCTCTATAAGACTCTCGGGAACTGTCTCTGGTGCCGCGGTTACAATTATAGCGTCAAAAGGAGCCTTCTCCCGCCACCCTTTGTACCCATCATCACATGATACTTCTACATTTTCATAACCCAGACTGTTAAGCAACATACGCGCCTGATCAGCCAATGGTTCTATTATCTCAACAGTGTACACTTCCTTAACTATTTCCGCGAGAACCGCCGCCTGATATCCTGACCCCGTCCCTATCTCCAACACACGATCCCCCGAAGAAAGTGAGATCTTCTCTGCCATATAGGCAACTATATAAGGTTGTGATATGGTCTGGTCATATCCGATAGGTAAAGGGTAGTCGTTATATGCTTGTCCCTGGTACTGTAACGGAACAAAAGCATGCCGCTCGACCTTAAGCATAGAATTGATTATGCTACGATCTTTTACGTCACGCGCCTTTATCTGCTCTTCCACCATCAAATGCCTGTTCATATCAAACTCCTCGCAGCTGTCGGAACACCACCACACTTTTGCCCCACCTTACACCCAACACCTATATTATACCGTAAACGTCCCATTTTTGAAAGGATGAAAACATACTTCCACTGGCGCATAAGTGCTTTGTTCTTAGCATGATATATGCAATCGAAGAAATGCTATTTGTTTATGTTCTTTTTGATACGATCGTGAAGTAGATCAGCTTTGGCTGAATCCCCCTTAGCCCTATAAAGCAGTTCCAGATTACTAAGCGCCTCGGCAAGCGCTTTTTGGTTTTCCGCAGGCTCCTCTTCATGGATCGAGATCAAGCGTTCATTCATGAAAATAGCTTTAGAATAGTTCCGTTGGGCCTGGTAAATAGATCCAAGATTTTTTAAGGTGGGAGCAAGACTAGGGTGGTCCGGTCCCATAACAACCTCTTTCATAACGATTACACGTTCATACAAATCTCTCGCGGCATCATATTTTCCCTGAAAATAGTAAATATTTGCCAGTGTATTCAGAGCTTCCGCGATCTCGGGATGATTCCTCCTCAAGATCTTTTCCTTGATACTTACTACCCGCCTGGCAAACCCCTCCGCTTTACCATATTCTTCCCGGGAAACATATATCTGTACTAACTTATCCAAAGTTTCAGCGGTAACAGGATGGTTCGATCCAAAATTTTTATCATAAATGGTCAGTGCTTGTTCAAAAAAAGATTCTGCTTCTGAAGGCTTTCCCCAATGGGAATAGAATATCCCCATGTTATACAGCGCTGTTCCCCTATCAATATGATCTTCTTCCAATGCTTTCTCTTTTATCACTAAACTGCGCTTGTACAGAAGTTCCGCGTCGGAATATTTATCCTGAACCTCGTAGATCACTGCCAAATTATGCAGCGATCTGGCAAGATCCGGATGGTCAGCCCCCAAAAGGTCACCCTCTATTTCCACGATACGAATATAAGCTTTCTCAGCTTCCTCATATTCATCGAAAGAAAAACTCATTGTCGCTTCTTTTTTAAGTTCTTTTAGTTCGGCACGCAAAGCCGCCTTATCCCCGTAAGCAAAAGAACCCCCCAACACCAGGAATAGGATCAAGACAAATAAAAAATCTATTTTTTTCAAGCTTTTGTTATGCATATATTCGACACCTTTGGTACAAGACAGATTGTTCTACTATTATACTTGTCAAAAACACTCTTGAGAAGGCCAAATTGGAAAAATCCAGAAAAGTGATTTAATAGAATCTACCGCTTTTTGACTGGTTGCTTTATAAGAAAATACTCAAACATACACCCGCGGCAATTTCACCGGGTGTGGCATTCAACTCCAATAGCTTTATGGACTTCGCAGGTAAAGATACTATCGGCATCATGATACCATTATACCTCTTTTTTAAAGAAAAATTACGAACTAATCTCTTATCAATTTTTCTGACGTTCCGATAGGAGTAGGATATTTGTAAACCACGATATAACTCGACGCTACAAAGGTGAAAATCGTAACAAGCTGTATCATCTGTGATGCCGCCTTTGAAATATGGCCTAACTGTAGCGCTAAGATAGCGATCAATATAGAAAACTCACTTAATTGCCCCAGGCGGAAACCTATTTCTTTTGCAAAAGGCTTTTCTTCTCCTGAGACAACAAATAATTTTTTAAACAACCACGGTTTTACCACAACAAAAATGGCCGCCAAAACAAGCGCCGGAACTAAAATTCTCTTCACCATAAAAATATTAAGTTTAGCTCCCAGTGAAAAGAAAAACAAAACCAGAAAAAAATCTCTAAGCGGCTTTAATCTTTCAGAGATAAAGAATGATATCTTGTGTCGGGCCATAACAATCCCGGCTAAAAAGGCACCTGTTTCATAAAAAAGCCCCATATGGTTGGAAATGCTCGCTATCCCGAAACACCACGCTAACCCCAATATGAATAGCGCTTCGTGCAAACGTTCTATATGATACATGATCTTCCGTAGAACAAACCGTTCGATCAAAACCAGTATCGCGAGGAATATAATAAGTTTTATCACCAAAATCCCAAAGTTTATAAATACCTGTCCGGGCAAACTGAGACACCTGACAAAAGCCAGAACCGCTACAGCTAGTAGATCCTGTAGAATCAAAACGCTGATACACATAGCGCCCATTTTTTCCTGATGCAATCTCGTCGTAGGCAATAGTTTTACTACCAATATGGTACTGGAAAACATCAGAGCCAAACTGATACAAACACTGTCTACCATACTAAAATGGCCTATCCGTAAAAAAAGAAACGCAATAAGGAAGGATCCCGTGCAGTTGGCTAACGTTATTAAAAAAGTTTTCTTAAATAACCCAATAAGCTTCTGGGGATGCAGACAAAGTCCCGCTAAAAATAGAAGTAATGTGATCCCAAGGTGTGAAATTGTTTCTAAAAATTTAACATTTTCAACCCACGCCATACCCCAGGGACCCACGATCACGCCACAAACTATATAGGCGATAATGACTGGTTGGCGTAGCAATACCGCCAAAAATGACAGTACCGCCGCGCCCACCAATACAACACTCAGATCAAAAAGAATGTTTTCCATAATAGTATCTTGCCACAACCCCAATTTGATATCAAGCGCGATCACGTCTAGATCACGTCTAGATCCCTCCACTCGATCCCGCCCGGAATAACAGAGGCGGAGCGGCCGGCAAGAAATCCGGTTGAAAAAGCGGCCTGCAGATTGAACCCGCCGCAATCACCATCAACATCTATCATTTCACCGGCAAAATACAACCCTTTTACTTTTTTCGACTCCATTGTTTTAGGATCAATATCTTTTACTGACACACCACCGCGAGTTACCTGCGCTTTTTCAAAAGAACCGCTCCCGGAAACACTGAACTTTAACCCTTTAAGAACAACCGCAAGTTGTTTTATTTCTTTTGCCGTTATCTGATTCGCTTTTTTGCGAGCTTTAGCCTTCGCGACTTCCAAAAGAACATCCACTAGCCGGTGAGGCACTATTTCCCTCAATACATTCTTTAAACTTTTACCGGAACCCCGCGATAATTCGCGGGAGACATCATCGATAACATCTTCCAAGCTCATCTGGGGCTTAAGATCGATCTCCAAAGAAACCTTTTTCCCTGCTATCATCCAATCCACAACTTTCGCGCTGGATGAAAATGTCACAGGTCCTGATATTCCGGTTTTCGTAAAGATCAAACTACCCTTATGTGAAGTAAATTTCGTTCGGCCGGACCTAAAGGTAAGCGTTACCTCGGAAAGAGATAATCCTTCCAATGATTCGGAGCAACTTCCGGTGAGATCTAAAGAAACAAGGCCAGGCCGGAGATGAACAATTTTGTGTCCCGCTTTTTCAGCTATTCTTATTCCGTCTCCGGAGGAACCTGTTGTTCTATAAGAAAATCCACCGGAGGCAATGATGACTTTTTTTGACTTTATTGCACTCCCGTCTGAACATATAATTCCCTTAACTCTGCCTTTATCCAAGAGTATTTCTTTTATTCTCTTCTTTAACAAGATTTTTACCCCTAAGGAGTTTAATTCTTTTTTGAGAACATCCAGTACGCTTGCGGCTTTATCAGTTACCGGGAACACGCGGCCGTTTTCCTCTATTTTAGTCTTTAATCCCCTTTTTAAAAAAAATGAGAGAAGCGTTTTATTGTTAAATACTTTAAACGCGTCTCTCAAAAAATTACCGGTCTTGGAAAAATGTTCAGCCAGCCCTTGTGGATCACATTTATTTGTCAGATTACAGCGCCCACCACCGGTCATAAGAAGCTTCTTCCCCAAAGAAGCGTTTTTCTCTATGAGGGTTACCTCTATTTTACTTGAGGAGGCGCTTATCGCCGCCATCATCCCGGCGGGACCACCTCCGACAACTATGATCATCGCTTGCCCGCCTGTTTTTGTAGGGACACGGCGCGACGTGCCCCTACCCTCTAACAGATATAAACAGAAATAGTTGATCTAGATCAGACACGTACATTCCAGACAGCTGCACACTAGCTCCTGAACAGTAGCCCGCGCGAGACAAATACACGTATCGGCCGCGCCATAATAGACCTTGATCTCACCATCAGGCTCAACTACGGCACCACACGAAAAAACAACATTGTTAACGTCTCCTATCCTCTCGTATGGCTCACGCGGTGAAAGAATCGGAATATCCGACCTGCCGAGCATTTTCGAAACGTCTTCGTAATCAAGCAGGAACGCTCCCAATCTGTAGATAGGACCGGAGTCCGTCATTTTTACACCATGATATATCTCAAGCCAGCCCTGATCCGTTTTTATCGGCGGGACTGAAGCGCCTATACGAAAAGAGTCCCAATAATCACGGCGGATCTCCGCTATAAGCTTGGATCCACCCCAGTAAACCAGGTCATCCGAGAATGAAATCCAGATGTTCCCTATCCCGTTCGTAATAGGCCGGTCTAATCGAGCGTATTTACCGTTGATCTTTTCGGGGAAAAGCACACCGTCTTTATTCCCCGGCGCGGACACAAGCGCGACCCTTTTATATTCTTCGAAATCCTCTGTTTTCGCGAGCGCGATACGCGGGCCGTATTGTGAATATGCCGTATACATTACGTAATAAACACCCTCCACTTGCATTATTCTGGGATCTTCGACACCTCTTGCTTCATACGTTTTGAAAGGCTCTTTCTCCGAAGGGAACAGGCATGGGGTTTTATCGACAACAAAATGATAACCATCTCCACTGTGCGCTTTTAAAACGACCGAATGGCCTTGCCTGTCCTCTACACGCAGAAGCATAATGTACTCATCCCCGAATTTAGTAACGGCGCTGTTAAAGACCGTATTACACGGAAACGGAATATCTTCAAGCGTAATAATAGGATTCCTGACCCATCTCCTTAGTACGTCTCTTTTAAAATCAGCCACTTATACCGCCTCCTTCTTTAAACAATTTTCGACTATCTCCTTAATGCCCGCTGTTCCAAGATTTATACCCATATCCGCCCCGGCATAATAAAGCATTAGTTCCTTCTTCTCCTCGTCAATAATAGCCCCGCAAGAAAAGATCATGTTAGATGAATCCCCTACACGTTCGTAATATTCCCGAGGAGAAAGAATGGGAACATCCGAACGCCCTATAACTTTCCAGGGATCCTTTTTGTCCAGAATAGCCGAACCCAATCTAAAGATAGGCCCACCCGATGTATTCCTGACGCCATAGTATATAAGGAGCCATCCTTCTTTGATCTCTATCGGAGGTACCGCGCATCCCACTCTATCGGCATCCCAAAATCCGCTTCCCCGGGCGGTTAACAATATTCTGCTTTTGCCCCAATTCTCAAGGTCCCTGGATTTCGTTATCCAGATATTACCACCTTCTAAAGGCCTTTCCACTCGCACATAAGCGCCATCAAATTTTTTAGGGAATAACGCGCCATTATGGTTGTCAGGTTGAGATATAAAAAACATGCGCTCGATAGTTTTAAAATCTTCGGTTTTCGCCAAAACAAGCCTGTGGCCATGCCGTGATATCGCGGAGTACATAATATAGTACGTTCCGTCTATCCGGGTAATACGTGGATCTGCTACTCCATGCCCCTCGAATTTTTTGAACTCCCCCTCTGTCGCGGGAACCATAATAGGTTCTTTATCTACGGTAAAGTTCACCCCATTGGTGCTTCTGGCGAGCATAAGTATTGAATGTGCCTTCATTGTCTCTACACGTATGAGAAGAATATACTCGTCTTTGAACTTTACCGCTCCGGCGTTCATGATATTCAGACAAGAAAAACTTAAGTCCTCCAGCTTAATAATAGGGTTCTTTTCATATCTGTGAATAAGATCTCTTCGCGCTTCGTGATTCATTTTTCCTCCGCTAAGCTTGTATGCCGACAAATTGTTGATACGCCATCTCTGTTATTGACAGAAGAGACAGAACAGCACTCAATGTGCTCTCCGCGCCTTGATTCAGATTAACCCCTTTCGCGTTCAACCCGTCATAACATCCGCCTGAAATACGGTCATACGCGGACACCTTGACATCGTTAAAGCCCAGGAACCAATCAAAAGATATTTTCATTAATTTCAGGTATTTATCGTCATCGGTATAGCGGTAGGCAAATTTTCCAAGCTCTACCAACCATGACGCGTCTATCGGACGTTGTTCGAAATCAGTTTTTCTCTTCTCTTTTCGATAAAGATCTTCCCGATGCATATTCAAAGCAAGATGCCCATGCCGGACAGACTTATCGATCAAAAATTCCGAAGTTCTCTCTGCCGCCTCTTTGTATTCCTCTTTCCCTAAAAGGTTGAATGCAACCCATAACGCCGATGGAAGAACACCATTAGCATATCCCAGCTTATCCTCGAACCACTGCCAATCGGGCCTACTGTTATCCTTATAAATTTTCAATATTTTACCGGCCGCGGCATCAAGCAGTGATAATATCTCCTCGTCTCCGGGAAAATGTTCCAAGTAATAGTACAGTCCCAATATAGCGTACGCCGTGCCGCGAAGATTTAATTTCAAAACATGCGGAAGGAACATATCAAAAGCCTTCTTCGCTATAGCTCCAAAATGCGGTGGCCCATATCCTATAACATATCCCAGAGCCCAAAAAGCTCTTCCCTGGCAATCGTCGGACCCCAGCTCACCGAGCGGTTTCCTAGCTACATCATAAAAATTGCGGAACAGCCCGTCTTTACGCTGAGCGTAGAAAATAAATGAAAGATATTTTTTCAACAGCGTAAGCGCTTCTTTATTTTTTGTGATACGATACGCTTTGGACATCACAACTATACCTCGCGCGTTATCGTTAACGCTATAGCCGTGCCCATAATCGGGAATGGTATACTTCGCGTGTTGCAATATCGCGAAGTCATCCGTCAACGTTCTGATATGGTCCAGTTTCGGAACGGGAAAACTGTCTATGGACAATATCGGATCTTCTTCCTGTTTCCGTTTAAGCACAATAGACGACCGTTTTTTATGTATCTCATCGAATATTCTTACATATTCTTTCGCCACTTCTTTCCATACCATGTGCCTGCCGTATTCATGCGCTTTATTTTTCATCTTCTCAAGAGCGCTATGATCCTGCATAAGGTTATCAATTCCTGTCGCTATGGCATCTCCGTCTTCAAATGGGACAATAACCCCTCTTCCATCCGCCAAAAGCTCTTCAGCCGCCCAGCTCGGAGTAGATATAACGGCTTTACCGGCACCCACCGCGTAACACAACGTACCTGAAGTTATCTGCTCGCGTGTTAAATAAGGTACGATATAAAAATCTGAAGCGCTTATGTATTCTGAAAGCTCGTCTAACTCTATGAACCTGTTATGGAAAAACACCTGATCCTGTAACCCTAATTTTTCAGCCTGTCTCATAAGGGAATGCCTATACTTTTCACCCTGTTTCTTGATCACCCCGGGATGTGTCGCGCCCAAAATTATATACACCAAATCAGGATATTTAGCGGCTAACTCGCCCATAGCCTCAATAGCGTATTCTATACCCTTATTGGTTCTCAAGAGCCCAAATGATAGCGCGACCGTCTTTCCCGCGAGATCAAACTTCTCTTTAGCTTTTTTGGGGTCTATCAACGTAAAGTCCGGAATTCCGTGCGGCACATAAACTATTTTATCTCTTACTACACCCGCGTTAACGAGCAACTCAATAGCCCTTTTGGACATAACGATCAATTTATCACTTCTTTGAACAAGTTCGTCGAAAACTTTTTCCTGTGCTTCGTCGTAAGCTTTCTCAAGAACGGTATGGAGAACTGTCACAACCGGTATTTTCAGTTTACGCAAGAATACGTGCAAGTATTCGCCCCACTTACCGCCGAAAATGCCGTATTCGTGTTGTATGCAAAGAGTCCCGACTCCGCTTGAATTCAAGAAATCCGCGGCTTTCTCATAATCGGAAACTTTTTGGTCTTGAATATCAAGTTTCACTATTTCCGGGTACTCGTACCCTTCCGGGATATCCGTCATAGCGATAGTGAATACGTCCACCGAGGGATCAACCGCCTCCGAAACCGCGGCACAAATATCTGTCGTAAAAGTAGCGATCCCGCATTTACGCGGCAGGTGATTCCCTAAAAAAGCGATCGCTCTTTTCTTTTCATGTGACATCCTTCAGCAACTCCTCTTCTGATATTGTAGCCAAACACGTAGAGTCATCAGCGGCGCCATAATAAATATCTATCATTCCGGCGGATCTCTTTACGGCATTACAGGTGAATATAATATTTTTCACAAGCCCGTCTACTTCGTATGGTTCTTCGGCGAACAAAAACGGTGTCGTACTTCTTCCTATCACCTTTGTCGGATCATCAAGATCTAAGAGTACGCCCCCCAATGAATATTTTTCGTCTTTATCCACACCGTGGTATATCTCAAGCCACCCTTTATCCGTTCTTAACGGCGGCGCGCCCGGACCGATCTTCACCCTATCCCATTCTTCGGGACCGGGAGACACTATTTTCTCAAACTGTCCCCAGTGGATAAGATCCGGTGATGACGCTATCCAGATTGATTCTCTCGCGCGTACTTTATTGAATGGTCTGTGAAGCGCCCAGTATAGACCGTTTATTCTCTCGGGAAAAATAGCGACATTTTTATTATTGGGGACAAAGATCATCCCCTTACGCTCAACACTTTTCAGGTCCTTTGAAACCGCCATAACGGTACATATCCCGTCGTCGGATACCGCGGCATACGTTATTATATATTTCCCCTCGATAAAAGTTATCCGCGCGTCTTCTATCCCATACGTCTCGATAGGCGTGCCCGCGGCCAATAACGGCTTCTCATCAACACTAAAATTAACACCATCATCACTCCAGGCTCCCCTCAAGTGCCCCATAGATGTTATAAAGTTACCGTCTTTTTGGGTTTTGACCGTCCTGGGATCAGAGCAGTCAATACCCTGATCGTTTTTATCAAAATAGACTTTTTTTATTGTATTTGTCTCAGGGTCATACTTGGCCGTTATTGCCACCATGGGATCTGTTTCAATAGCTTTCTCCGCGACCCTTAGCAATAGAAACGTACGCTTTCCCACCTCAACAGCCGCGGCATTAAAGACCCCAAAAACCTCAAAATCTTCCCTTGATGGTTTAACATCGGATGCCTTTATAATAGGATTGGTTTTCTCTCTTTTTATCATGCTGGTATTATAGCAGTAGTAGGGGCGTATTGCAATACGCCCCTGGCTGGTAATGGATCCCTCCGCCCCGCTCACTTCGTTCGCTTCGGTCGGGATGACAGCAGTTGTCAGATTTCAGCGTTCGTTAGAGGACTGCCCCAAGCGAACAGAGTGAGCGCGTGCAGACTGTGTCGCAATTAATCTCAGTCACGCTCCCCCCGACGTCATTACGAGGAGCGAAGCGACGCGGCAATCTCATAATATCGAATAATTTTATGTGGTTGCTTTGTATATGTTTTTTGCATGACATTTGCGAATTGA
>JAJRVD010000087.1 GCA_024277375.1 Candidatus Omnitrophota bacterium
AAGACCTATCCATGTTGCTTGTTAAATAATTCGATATACTGATGAGCGATACCTTCCCATGTCCAGGTATCCAAGATCTTTTTATTGAACGCCAACACATGCTCCGTAGATCTCTGCCAGTTATCTACAGTCCAGGCGATAGCTTTGCCGACGTTTTCGGCAAAGTTCTTTTCGTGGTCATCGGTTATTTTTGCCAGAACTCCACGGCCCGTTATGATCCCCCACCCGGTATCCACACCTGAGGCGCTATCAAATATGAACTTAGGACCGTTGGTATCAGCCGATACCACCATGTCCCCTCTCGCGGAAGCTTCTATAACGGACATGCCAAAAGGCTCTTTAAGGGTAGGTAAAATGTAAATATGCTTATCGTCCAATATTTCTTTCTTTTCTTCTGTCGGGCTTATAGCCGTCATAAACTTAAACTTTATTTCCAAGTTAGCGGGTATATCGCCGGACTCCGCGTAAAGTTTATCGATATATTCGTCCGAAGACGGTATCCCGGCAATAGTCAGACAGAATTTTTGATCGGACAATTTAGCGGCTACCCTCGCCCCTCTTATCGAATATTCGACGCCTTTACTCGGGTCGATACGACAGAACGTAATAAGATTCACAACTTCAGGCACAGCTCCTAATTTCTTTTTTACCTCTTCATTCTCCATCAAAAAATCGCTGTTACAACCACTGACGATCAGCTTTATCCTGTCTTCGTATTTTACCGGATCATCGCCGTCTCCGGCAATTATCTGACGGAACTCTTCATTAACTATCGGACTATTACCTATGACATAGTCGGCAAACCGGGCCATAGCCTCCCATGATCTTATCCGTTTCAAAACTTCCCGGGTTCCGTCATACGCGCCGACAAAGTCACCTTTTTCGGTTACATAAGTTGTCTCCAGCGCATGCAGATAAGATATAACTTCAGGTTTTATCCCCGACAGCTCCTTTGCCATATATCCGGGGAGAAGATGATGCCCCTGAAGGCTTACAACATCAAACATACTCTGGTTCTCTTTTATCCATTTTACAGCCGTATCACTAAAACGTTTTATTCTGTCCAGTTCCTCGTCTTTGGTCCCCACATACGGCTGTTCTATACCTTTATCAATAAGGAACCTTGCTATGGTTAAGCCACCCCGCCTTTGGACGCTAAGGGAACCTTCTGCGTCGTCGATATCGACTTGCGGTAAAGTTTTTTCGGTATGGATCGAAATAATAGTGACTTCGTGGCCAAGCTTCAGAAATTCGTCCGAGATATGCTTAACATGTACACCACCGCCTCCGGTAGCGGTCTCTTCAAACTGTAAAGATACAATAGCTATTTTCACTTATTGCTCCTTGGTTAGTTGTGTTTGTAGAGTTTTTTGCGTTTGTTGTGTTTCACATATCAGATTTTGTCATTCAGGCGGTGTCGCCATTTGTTTCGCGAATGGCCGCATACAACATATTGTAGGGGTTCGATTCATCGAACCCGATATAACGGGCTTGATAAATCAAGCCCCTACATTATGACACAGCCTGAATGCCGACGAAACGTTGCCCCACTCACATCATGATCGACGCGGCGCCAAAAACGCCAACGTCTTTTTTAAGCTTTGCCTGTACTACAGGCGTCAATTCCGCTAAAGCGTTTATAGTATGTTCGGGAATGGCTTCTCTTATATTATCAAAAAGAAGGTTACCTATCAAAGAAACGCCTCCTCCCACAACAATAATTTCGGGGTCCAGAATACTTATCATATTGCCGAGCCATACCCCCAGAAGGCGCCCCTGATCGGCAATAACACTTACGGCAAGCTTATCACCCGCCCGAGCCGCCTTTCCGAGATCTGCCATAGTTAATTCACCTGGCTTGCCGCTTGATATTTTAGATATTTTATTTTTGAGCGCAGGTTTTTTAGCGGAACTTTTTAGCAAACGTCTTACCGTTCCGGGTCCGGAAGCAAAAGCTTCAATACACCCATTGTTCCCACAGTTGCATTTAACATCTTTCCCGTTATAGCTTATTGTTGAGTGACCGGCTTCTCCGGCCATACCATTCTTGCCATGATATATCTTTCCGTTTATTATAACGGCAGTACCGATACCCGTACTTACCGTAACATAAAACACATGTTTGTAGCCACGGGCCGCGCCCCAGAGAACTTCCGCCATACCGGCGGCATTAGCGTCATTTTCAAGACGTGTTTTTTTTTCATATTTCTTTCTTATAAGGGCTACGAGCGGAATCTCGCGCCATCCGGGGAGATTAGGAGGATTATGCACAACACCTTTAGCGGGATCAAGAGGCCCCGGAGCGCAGACACCAATACCTTCGATCTGTTTTTTACTAACACCATTAATTTTAAGAAGATCATCTATTGATCTATAAACCTGACCAAGAGACACATCAAGCCCCTTGCTCGCGAAAGTGGGCACTGTTACCCTCTTCTTAAGTTTTCCGTCCGAGGCAACAAGACCCGCGGCTATCTTTGTTCCACCTATATCAACTCCGATAACGTATTTGGACATTTATCTCCTTTAGCCTCTCACACCGGCGTAAACGTATCAATTATCTGTGATGTTTCTATCGCTTTTATCGTATAATTCTCAGCCGAGGCAGGAATAAGAAGCATTTTCCCACCGGCTTCAGCCTTTGGGATATCATATTCGTTGCCGCCGATAACAACAACGGCTTTCCCGCTAAGCATAACCAGATTGTGGAAACTGGTTATCTCATCGTACTCGCGCGCGGCTCCGCCGATAAGCGTTATTCTATGAACTTCTAAACCTTTGTCTTCAAACCCGCCAGGCAGGCGTTCAACCTTTGAAGATTCATCCGCGTCGACAATTTCAGACAACTCTTCAGAAACAACCGTGCTTCTCATTTCATCGACTCTATCTATATCCAGCTTTTTCTGCGCTCCGGGGCGCTCATAGCCGGGGAAATAATATCGCACAGGGTATGTCTCTCCGTCTTCTAGAGATTGAGTAGGTCCGGCTATCTGCGGCTCCACGATCTCCACTCCCGAACCAAGCGCGTGCAAAGTTCCGGATGGGATAGGAATAACGTCGCCGATAGCGACAGAACGATAGTTATAGAAAGCGTTAACCTTTTGCTGTGCTTCTTTTACCGCGGTCAACAAATCCAATGCCTGAGGCACATCGCCCTTTACTTCTTCGGCGGCCATAAGCACATTTTTCGCGGTTTCTAAAGCCTTCTTGCCTTTCTCATTTTTCTCCAAAACATCAATAAGGCCGTTGAGGTCTCCTCCATATTCCTCGAGCGCTTCCGAATACTTATCGGTAACTTCCGTGCCAAATTTATCGACCGACTCGGAACTAAACCCGAGAATGATCTGTGGCGTACCACCGGAGGTTTCCTCATCAATTCCCGTTATAACCCACAATTCATTCTTCGAGTCATGGAACTGTACAGAAAGTCTCCCTTTCGGAGTTAATATTTTAACCAGGGGTAAAAGTCGCCCGAATTTTTTTATTGCCTCTACTCCGAGTACTTCTTCCGCGGCGTTCTCTACAATGTCTACCATTAAAGCGGACGCGCCGGCGGTCACAGCTACTGAACTTTTACCGTCACCTTCGGCTCCGTACCAATATTCACCTATGCCGTTGATCCCCCACACTTTGGGCTCCTTATACGGTTCCAGATAAACCGGACTGCCTTCTTTGATGGCTTCTACAATATTCATTTCACCCGCTGAGGCGGCTCCCAATGACCGCGGCGCGGCATTTGACTCGATATCGCGGATGATCCCGGGCACTATCCCTTTTCCTGCCTCAACTATCTGATTCGCCCCATTCTGTGAGTCAGATGTCGAATAGATCCTGAATTCCGGAGCATTCCCGGAGGGCCTGATATGAGCGACATCACCATTCGCGAAAACTATTCTTATTCCATCAATAAAATTCATAGAAACTACTTCCCCGAACCCACCGGAGTCATTAAAATACTTGCTGACCTTCTCTTTGATCTCGGCCTCTTCCCGCGTTATTTCGGCCTTCGTAAAATCTACTTGTGTCACGCTTCCCGATGGTGAGAACATATTGATAATTGTCTTACCCATATCGGCAGTATAGTTTTCACACCCGGGAGTATTGTTATCGACAACATCCGCGTGTGTAAACCTTGGTGGAAGAGCTTCGTTTATGAGCTCTCCAACAGATCGTTCTCTCCTGATAGCCAGAAGTAACGTCGCGAGAATAGGAAGAACGGCATCACGTGTGGCAAGAGCGGTTAAAGTCCCGCTTCCTATCTGCCAGTCGCTCCCCAGAAGAAACCCACCATTCGATTCCCAGCTGACCACTTTAGCTGAGGGATCCTTTTTAAGTTTATCGTTCATAGCTTTGATCACGTAGGGAGAACCGATCCTAGTCTGACAAACCTCTACACCTTTGTCTCCCAACGCGCTAACAACAGCGTCATTGGTACTTATCGGAACGGCCGCGAAATCAGGTTCCAGGAACATCGATACCAACGCGCCCAATTTGTCACCCGGCAGAAAAAACCCCGCCTCATCCGCCAAAAGCGGACGATCAGAATCTCCGTCAGTGGAGATAACGGCAAACGGATGACTCTTTTTCGCGGCGGCTTTTAAAAGATTACGGGTATCCTCTGAAACCTTTTCCGTATCAACCGGCACAAATTCGTCACTTCTATGCACCGGGATCACTTCCGCGCCAAGACCTTCGAATATTTTTTGTATCATATCTCTCCCAACGGCGGAATGTTGATACAAAACTATTTTTTTGCCGGACAAAGCATCCTTCGGGAATACTTCCAGATAACGGTTTATGTATCCGTCGGTGGCTTCCG
>JAJRVD010000088.1 GCA_024277375.1 Candidatus Omnitrophota bacterium
CATCCGCAAAACGAATTACGACACAGTCCGAATGACGAAAGTTCCATTTTGCAGGATACTTTACGATACTCTATATACTTCCTCAAGCGTCGTCCATCCTTTCAGAAACTTTCTCATCGCGTTATCCAGCAAAGTCGGAACCTTTTTAGAGAAGAGATATTCTCTCATATCTACTTCCGACCTTCTATCGTTTATCATTCTTTTTAGAGTGTCATCTATCAAAAGCGTTTCAAGTGTTCCCAGTCTTCATCTATATCCGGTATCGCTGCACTGGGAACACCCTTTTCCTTTCAAAAACTTCGTCACGCCTTCAGCCTCCGGATATGTTTCCCGTAGCATTTTCAACGTATCCTCCGGAATTTTCTCTTCATCTTTACAATTGGGACATATCTTTCTAAGCAACCTCTGCGCACACGCCATGACAAGACTGGAAGCGACAAGAAAAGGATCTATCCCCATGTTCACAAGACGCGTAATCGCCCCGACAGAATCATTTGTATGAAGGGTGCTGAGCACCATCTGGCCGGTAAGAGAAGCTTTAATTGCTATGTCTGCCGTCTCGAAGTCTCTTATCTCCCCTACCATTATTATGTCCGGACTCTGCCTCAGCATCGCCCTCAGGCCGCTGGAAAAAGTTAGCCCTATCTCAGGGCGAGCCGCGACCTGAGTTATTCCCGCAACCTGATATTCAACAGGATCTTCGATGGTAATAATATTTCTCTCCGGAGAATTCATTTCATTGAGAACAGAATATAGTGTAGTTGATTTTCCGCTTCCTGTAGGACCCGTAACAAGAATTATTCCAAACGGCCGTGCAAGCGCCTCCTGAAAATCTGCCAGAGGTTCGGGCAAAAAACCCAATGTTTCCAACCCCACGGATAAATTGCTTTTATCCAGCGCCCTCATAACGATCTTATTCCCGGCATTCGTCGGTAATGCCGATACGCGAAAATCTATCTCTTTACCCTCCAACTTAACCCTGAACCTTCCATCCTGTGGGACGCGAGTTTCGGTGATATCCATCCCCGACATTATCTTAATGCGAGCCAACATCGCGTTTTGGTTCTTCTTTGGCAGATCAAACACATTATGCAATTCTCCGTCTATCCGATATCTTATTCTGAGACTTTTCTCCTGTGGCTCTATATGAATATCACTCGCTCTTTTTTTTATGGATTCACTTATTACAAGATCTACCATCTTAACTATAGGTGCCGTTTTGGCTGTGCTGGTTATGTCAGCGGTATCAGACCCCTCGATTTTTCCGATAACCTCGACATCAGCATCACCTTCATCATCGTCGAGAGCGCTGTAAAGATCTTCTTCCCCCTTATCATAAAATTTCCTGAGAACATCCTGGATGCTCTGTCGAGTAGCCAGAACCAATTCTACGTCACATCCGGTAACGGTCTTAACGTCATCTATCGCGACAACGTCGGTAGGATCCGACACGATAAGGGTCAAGGAATCCCCTATTTTCGACAGGGGAATGATGGAATGCCGGCGTGTCAATTTCTCGGAAACAAGCGAGACAACTTCCTTGTCCAGAGTAACTCTGGTAATATCGATCGCTGGCAGACTCAACTCCCGAGACAATACTTTCAGGAGATCCTGCTCCGAGACTATATCTTTTTCGGTAAGCATATCCAGGATACTACCCTCTTCGTTTTTTTTCGCCTCCTCAAGCACCGCCTTAAGGCGCTTCTCGTCTAAGAGCCCCCGTTCCTTCAATACCCTTAAAACCTTGTCCCTTATAGATTCAGCCATAGAATTAAACCTTACTTTCATCCTCAATGGTCGCGCGCAAAACATCTTCCAGAGAGGTTACTCCTTTTATTACATTCTCAATACCATTTTCCCGAAGTGTGATCATACCTTCTTTACTGGCTTGCTTTTTTATCTCGCTTCCCTGCGCCTGCTTAAAAATAAGCTCCTTTATCGTCGAGGTCAATTGCAAACATTCCATAATACCGCTACGTCCCTTAAACCCTGACCCGCTACATTTTTTACAACCCATTTTCTTATATATCGTCGCTATGTTGCCGGTTTCATCAAACAGATGATATTTGTCGGCAGTTTCCTTCGATGGCGTATACGCTTCTTTACACTCCGGGCACAATCGCCTTAACAATCGCTGCGCCGCGATCAGCTCGACAGAAGACGTTATAAGAAAGGGTTCCACGCCCATATTTACCATTCTTATTATTGATTCGCTGGCTGTATTAGTATGCAATGTACTCAAGACAAGATGTCCTGTTAGCGCGGATTTTATAGCAATGTCCAATGTATCAAAATCGCGTATCTCCCCCACCATAATTATATCGGGGTCCTGCCTCAAGATCGATCGGAGACAGGACCCAAATGTGAGACCTATTTCATCGTTGATTGAAACCTGGTTGATCCCGGAGAGCTCAAACTCCACCGGATCTTCCACGGTCACAAGATTGCTTCCGGGATCGTCCACATGCTTTAAAATGGAGTAGAGAGTCGTTGTCTTTCCGCATCCTGTCGGGCCACAGATCAATAACATCCCGTGAGGCTTTTCGCTGATTTCACATATCGTCTTAACATCTCTATCCTTGAACCCAAGCCCTTCGATATCTATGCGCGCCTGCTCTTTATCCAGTATCCTTAGCGCCACTTTCTCCCCCAGGTTAGCGGGGATAACAGATATTCTGAAATCAACTTTTCGACCCTCAACCTTTATCCTGAACCTTCCGTCTTGAGGAAGACGTCTTTCCGCGATATCGAGATCCGACATGACTTTGAGTCGAGAAACGAGGGCCTGCTGCATTTTTTTCGGGGGATTATAACGTACGGTTAATATGCCGTCAATGCGATATCTTACCCGGAAATCAGCCTCCATCGGTTCAATTAAAATATCACTTGCCCGTTCCTTAACAGCCCTGCTAAGTATCATATTGGTTAGCTTGACCACAGGCGCGTCTTCCGTTATACGCAGAAGCTCGCCGGAGGAGATCTCCTCTTTTGTCTCATCGACCATCTCCATCTGAGCGATCTTAATGTCATCGACTATTGACGAGATCTCCTCATCCGCCTACTTCTCGTAACAGTTACGAATCGCCTCTTTCATATCTTCTTCAGAAGCTATAACGGGACTTATATCCAGGTTTGTTATAGTCTTAATGTCGTCCAGAGCAAAAACATTCAGTGGATCAACCATCGCGACAGTAAGTTGTTTACCAATACGGGAGATCGGCAATATCTGATGTGAAATTGATATTTTTTTTGGAATGAGCTTAAGCGTTTCTTCGTCGATCTTGTACCGCGCCAGATTTATCGGAGGGAACCCTAAGCCTTCGCTTAGTGTAGTCAGAAGATCATCCTTTGAAACAACGTTCATGCTAACCAGAATATCGCTTAGATTTCCACCCCTCTCAGTGCATCTCTTCCTGGCCTTCTCCATATCCTCTTCGGAGACGATCTTCTTCGAGATGAGAAGATCACAAATCTTTTTAGTTAACATCAGAACCATATTGGGCCTTTGCGCAGGGGTACGGTATACCGTGCCCCTATTTCGAATAGAGTCTGTTTAACGCCTCTCTAACAGACGTGACCGTACTGATAAATACCTCAACTTTTTTTTTTGACACCATCTCAATATCCTCTATCGCCTTCCGGTTAAGCGGGTTAGACATCGCGACCGTCAGTATCTCTCCTATAAGATCGATCGCCACTACACTATACTGCCGTGCCACGTTTTCAGGTATAAATCGCGCGACATCGGTTCTTAATTCATAGTTCTCCAGAGGCAGATACGAAAAGCCATGTTGCTCCGTAAGAGCCTGTACTATCTGCCTTTCGGTAACGTACCCCAGTTTCACCAGGATCTCACCTAAAAGACCGCCTTCGCGCTTTTGAAGTTCAAGCGCGCGCTCCAGATTCTCACCGGCAAGCACTTTGGCGTCTACTAATATCTCACCAAGTTTCTTATTTACATTTCTTTTTGATAACACTTTTCACCTTTCCGTCATTGCATAAGCTTGATCAACTCATCAGTTGAAGAAGATCTGGACAACGCTTCATCATAAGTTATCAGATCCTTCACATAAAGCTCGACTAAGGAGTGATTTATAGTCCGCATACCCGTTTTTTGCGATGTTTGCAGAATAGAGTAGATTTGATGCTCTTTCGCGTCGCGTATCATGTTTTTAATGGCGGGGGTAGCGACTAACACCTCTGCCGCGAGAGCCATCCCCTTCTTATCCTTCCGCGGTATCAATTGTTGCGAAAGCACCCCGAGCAGCACAAATGAAAGTTGAGCCCTTATCTGAGCTTGCTGATGAGCGGGAAAAACGTCAACCATACGATTTATTGTTTGAGTAGTATCGGATGTGTGTAAGGTCCCCAGAACCAGGTGACCTGTATCGGCAATAATTAATGCCTGACGGATCGTATCAAGATCTCGCAGTTCACCGATAAGGATAACGTCCGGGTCCTGTCTGAGAACATGACGGAGAGCGTTACTGAAAGAATCCGTATCGTCCATAAACTGTCTCTGGTCTATAAGAGCCTTTTTGTTTTTATGAATAAATTCTATGGGGTCCTCCACCGTAACGATATGGCAGTTACGGGTACTATTTATGTGATCCACCATGGACGCTAGCGTAGTCGACTTTCCACTTCCCGTGGCACCGGTAATAAGCACCAACCCCTTATGCGCCGCGCAGAAGGACCTCATTATATCTTCCGGCAGGCCGCATTCCGATAACGACATGATATCAAAAGGTATCAGCCTTATGGCACATCCGATCTTATTCCGCTGAAAAAACGCGTTCCCTCTATATCTCCCGAAGTTTTCTATCGAAAAAGAAAAATCCAGCTCTTTTTCCTCCTCAAATCTTCTTATCTTCTCTTCACTTAAAAAACTGTAAACAACTTCTCGGGTATCATCTTCAGTCAAAATAGTGTCGTCTATAGCCACCAGCTGAGTATTGATACGATAATGCAACGGTGAACCGGCGCTAATGTGCACGTCTGACGCTTTTCTTTCAACCATATTCTCTAACACTTTTTTTATGCCCTCGAGCATGTTCTCCCCCTTTTATTCCCCAACAACCACATTCTTCTTTCCCTGTTCATCCGCCTTCAGCGTATACCCCCGTGCCTTCGCTATAACTTCATCCGCGGTCGCCCCGTCTATCGGATTTTCGCCGACCCCTATGCTTACCGTAATAGCATCATGCCCCTCAAAGGGTATTTCCAGTTCTTCTACCTTTTTACGGATCATCTCGCCCAGATCCAAGCTCTCTCTCTTATTCGTCTCCGGCAAAAGTATTCCAAATTCACTATCCCCAAACCGGGCGGATTTGCCGACAGGCGGAGTTTCAGTTCCTAAAAGTTTTCCTATTTTCTGTATGGCCTCTTCAGCCACGGGCACCCCATAATTGCTTTTATACTGCCCGAATTTATCTATCGTAACCACCATAAGAGAACAAGGCCGCTGGTAGTACATGGCTCGAGTGATCTCTTCTTCCATCCGCCCCCTGAGATAAGCAAAAGTGTAGAGCCCTGTCAGGTCATCAACTATTTCCAATCCCTTTATCCTCTCCGTTACCTGTGAGCTCTGGTAAGCCAGGACCAACTCCTTAGTAAAGGCCTTCATAACTTCCACATCCTCTTCAACAAACTGCACGTCTCTCTCATGATCACCAAGTAAAATT
Source organism: Candidatus Omnitrophota bacterium (assembly GCA_024277375.1). Classification (GTDB taxonomy): domain Bacteria; phylum Omnitrophota; class Gorgyraeia; order Tantalellales; family Tantalellaceae; genus JAJRVD01. The sequence continues at coordinate 5,685 of JAJRVD010000088.1, forward strand.
ATCCCCACTATCCGCGAATTCACCTTCAGCGAGCTCAGAATAACATTTATACCGCCCAGCTTATTCCTCAGCTCATCCTGTGCCGACTTCTTCGCCGTACTGGAATCAAGCACAAGGTTTGACGCCTTAGACAAAAGCTTCTCTATCGCGGGAAGCTCAAATTGGACCTTGTTAAGATCTACATCCTTCTCCGTAGGATTTTGAAAAGACTTTAATGCGTATTGTCCTTCACTTTCGGTCATAAAAACAGCGGCAAAACCATTTTCCGCCTCCATCGCTATTCCTTCAACAGCAAAGTCAGTTACTTTCTTGAATTCAACTCCGGAGCTTATTATGTCTCCTAAACGCATCAAATTCGTCAAAGTTAGTACCTTTTTGTGTATCCGAACGTTTAAAGCTCTGGTTTTTTTACCATATTCCTGCAACTCCCCGATATATCCCCGCATTTTACCCGTCATATCGTTGACAGAATCCGCTATACTCCCCAGTTCTTTGTCTTTATGGGTCAAGACACTAGGATCAAATTGTGATTCCGCCATTATCTTTGTTTCGATGGAGAGATTCACAATAGGAATGATGAGTTCTTTCGCAAGCACATACCCCGCCCATGCTATCAACAAACCCAACAAAACTATCAAACTGGTTTGGAATAGATCACTAGATCGTCCGGGAAAAACATAATTGCTGACAAAATAGACCATCAGCAAAAGAGGTATTATGGACATCAGCGAAAAAGCTATTAGCAGTTTCTCTTTCATGCTTCTTTTCCCCAATGACAACTTCTTAAATAACGACATCAAAACCTCCCTGTAATGTGAACAAAAATCTCCTTTTCGCGAATCTACACCAACAGGTTAAAGAATACATGACATACTATTAAAAGTCAAAACACATCGTACAAAAACAGAAAAACAGGAAAAACAGGGACGTCACCCATTTTGTAAAAGTTGAAAAAGGAAACAAAATAAAATGGGTGACGTCCCTGTTTTTGTCCTAGTCGGCAAATCCGCTATTTTGGAATTCTTCTTTGAGGTAATTGTCACTGACGTCGGTTTTGATATGGGCCCACGGTAAGGGCGCCTCAAGCGAATACTTCATACCGGCGTATTCATGGACATCCAATCCATTCTCACTGAAAGCTCTTTCCCAAACAGCAAAATCAAAAGAATCGGTCCATCCATCCATCTTGGCCCCTCCGAACCACGCGGAATATATGACGTCACCCATCCTCCTGTCCCCCCTCGCGATACAGGCTTCCAGAATAGACTGCTTAATATCGTGAACATCTATGTCAATTTTTCTAGAACGACTTGACAATAATCGCCCTTTTACTTTTAAAAGTTTCTCCATCGGGCTGATCGACAACCATTGGAACGGTGTGTGTGTTTTAGGCACGAAGGGATTAACGCTTACCTTCACTTCCGCGGCACCCTGCGATACCTTCTTCTTCAAAAAGGATAATTCTCTGGAAAGTTTAACTATCTGCTCGACTTCAGCCTCGTCATCCTGAAACGGAAATCCTACCATAAAATACAATTTAAGACGCCTCCACCCATGGCTATAAGCCAGCGAAACTGATTTACACAGGACCGCGAGATCAATATCCTTTCCGATAGACTCACGTACCGTATCAAGAGCGGATTCCGGAGCGAATGTAAGTCCCGCTTTGCGTATAGCGGAGATCATCGCCGGAAGGTCATAAAAGGCCTCATCTATCCTAAGCGACGGGATAGATATCCCCACACCCTTATCCTTAAAATCTTCATTTATTCCACTGATCAATTCACCTAAATACGGATAGTTCACGGTGGAAAGAGAAAGTATCGCTATCCGCTCATTCCCCGTATGCGTATAAGTTTCATGGCATATTTCCCTGACGCGTTCAACGCTTCTTATCCTCACCGGCTTGCTCGTAGTACCCGCTTGACAAAATCGGCAACGATTAGGGCACCCTCTCATAACTTCAACCGCTGTACGGTCGTGAACTATTTTGACAAGTGGCGTTATCTGCTTAACGGGATAATACGCGTTATCAAGATCTTTAACCGTATTTTTCTTTATCTCGAGCGGAATCCCTTTCTCTATAGCTTCGATCCCGGAAAAACGCCCGGAGACGTATTCGACCCTGTATAGAGATGGCACATATACACCGTCAAGCCCCGCCAAACCTCGCAGGATCTTCTTTCTATCTTTCGTCGACATTTTCAACTCTTTGTACTTATCAATAAATTCCGGAAGCGCCTCCTCTCCATCTCCTATCAAAAAAGCGTCAATAAAGGCACTCATGGGTTCCGGATTATAACAGCACGCTCCTCCGGCTATCACCAGGGGCTCTTCATCTCCGCGATCTTCGGAACGCACTGAGATTCCCGAAAGATGCAGCATATTCAAGACATTTGTGAACGTCAGTTCATATGACAGGGAAAATCCGACAATATCGAATTTGTTTATCTCGGTCTTAGATTCCAGGCTAAATAGTTTTTGTCCGCTTGAGATCAATTCTTCTTCCATATCCGACCATGGAGTAAAGACCCGCTCACAAACGATATCATCTCGCTCGTTCAATAAATGATAGAGAATGCGCAAACCCAGATAACTCATCCCGACTTCATACATATCCGGGTAGGCTATCGCTATGGAAACTCTAGAGGGCATAAAACTTTTGCGGACACTATTGGTCTCGGATCCAATGTACCGTCCCGGTTTCTGAACTTTATCCAGTATCGATTTTAGATTATCCATAATTTATTGTGTTTTTGGGTTCGTTGTGTTTGTTGGGTTCCTTTCAATCTCAACCCTCATCTCTCTGACATTGCGAAGGATCCTGCAAAACGAAACTTTCGTCATTCGGACTACCTCGTAATTTGTTTTGCGGATGGCCGCATACAAAATATTGTAGGGGTTCGATTTATCGAACCCGATATAGCGGGCTTGATGAATCAAGCCCCTACATTATGACACAGTTTGATCAAACTCTACAAACTCAAAGAACACTATTATTCTACTTTCCGGCTGATGCTCAGCAGAAAACCTACCCCTATGAGCGTTACGATCGTATTAGACCCACCATAGCTGATCGCCGGAAGGGGTAAACCCACAACAGGCATAAACCCTATCGTCATAGCGATGTTCACGAAAACCTGGAAAGCTATCAGTGTAACGATACCGGTCGCTATGGCTTTCCCACACACGTCTTCGGTTTTAGAAATTATTCTTAGTCCGCGGGCGATCAAAACCGTATACAGGAAAAGCAAAGTGGCGGCTCCAACATATCCCCACTCTTCTCCGATAACTGAAAAAATAAAATCCGTATGTTTTTCAGGAAGAAATTTTAAATAACTCTGTGTTCCGTTAAATAATCCTTTACCTAAAAGCCCTCCGGAACCTATAGCTATTTTGGATTGTATTATGGTATATCCCGCGCCCAAAGGGTCCAGATCTGGGTTCAGGAACACCAGCAACCTGTTTTTTTGATAATCCTTTAAGAGACTCCATAAAAACGGCGTACTACAAATACCTGCCACTATAACGGGGATTATATACTTTATCTTCTCTCCGCAAACGTACAGTACGGCAAAAACAATAGGGATAAGCACCAGGGATGTTCCTAGATCCGGTTGAAGAAATATAAGCAAAAACGCCGGCATTATAACCCCCAGCCCCAATACAAAATTGGAAAACGACCCGGTCCTTTCTCTTCTTTCCCCCAAAAAAGCGGCAAGAGCTAAAATTGCCGTTATCTTCACAAACTCTGATGGTTGAATAGCTATAGGACCCAGATCTATCCACCGTTTAGCGCCGTAATGAACATCGCCAAAAAATAAAAGGAAAAGCAAAGCCACTAAGTTAAGCCCATAGGCAAGGTACGCCATATCCAACATCCTCAAATAATCCGCTCGCGCTATGAGAAAAAGCAAAACAAAACCGACCAGACACCACATACACTGCTTTATAGCCATGGGATTTAAAAAAAGATTGTCCCCTGAGCGATTATGTGTCGCGCTATACACAAAAACAATCCCCAGAAAGGAAATCGCCATTGCCGCCATCAGTAATATAGAATCAATGCGTCCTTTATTGTTTCTCATATTCACAAAAGCCCCATATCCTGTGCCTTTTGAAAAACTTTCCCGGCTGTCCCCGCGGCATAATAACCGCCCTTCCCCCCATATTCATCAAAAACAACTACAGTAAGTTTTGGATCGTCAAAAGGCGCAAACCCCGCGAACCATCCATGATTCTTTCCTCTGGAAGTTTGAGATGTTCCTGTTTTCCCCGAAACTATTACATTTTTTAGCTTAGCTTTCATCCCGGTTCCTCTATGACCGTTAACAACATTCTGCAGGGCATCTCGTATTATTTTGATATTTTCACCTGAAAAATTCAAATCCTCAATTTTTCCTTTGTTAATAACAATTCCTCCGACCTTGCTCACGATATATGGAGTTACCAGTTCTCCGCCGTTAGCAAACACCGACATCATTCTACATATTTGGATCGGCGTGCACAACAGATACCCTTGTCCGATGGAATAATTTACGGTATCACCCTTATACCACCTATCACCTAATCTTTTCCTTTTCCAACTTTTTGTGGGCAACACACCCGCAACCTCACCGGGAAGATCAATATGCGACTTTTCTCCTATACCAAATTTTTTCGCGTACTCCGAGATGTCATCAACACCAAGACGAATACCCGTATTAAAAAAATATACATTGCATGAATTTTTTATGGCATCCCGCATCGTTTGAACGCCATGTCCGCTCTTTTTCCAGCATCTAAATTTTGCTCGACCCAAACTAAAACTGCCCTCACAAGTGTACGAAGTGTCTTCCCGGGCTTTCCCGGTTTCCAAAGCCGCCAACGCCATTACTGTCTTAAAAACGCTTCCGGGCGGATACGCACCCGCGATCGCCCTGTTAAGCAGGGGATAATCCTCATCCAGAAGCACATCACCTATCTTTCTTCTTTTCTTTTTGTCCACGAATATCTCGGGATCAAAAGAAGGAGCGCTCGCCATAGCCAGCACCGCTCCGGTTTCCGGATCCATCGCAATAATCGCGCCTTTTTTAGAGGCCAAAAGTCTGTCACAAAATTTTTGAAGCTCCACGTCTATAGTAAGCTGGACATCTCTTCCGGGGAGTGGCTCACGGAAACCCAAAGTAGAAACCCTACGCCCCCTATGGTCTACTTCTACCTGCTTTCCTCCATGTTTACCTCTTAGATAATTATCATACTTTTTCTCAACACCGTCCCTTCCCACCAGATCGTTTATTCTGTACCCATATCGTTTAAGTTTTTTAAATTCAGGACGGTTTATCAATCCCAGATACCCGAAGATGCCTGCCGCGCCTTCCTTCAAAAGATATTCCCGTTTGGTGGAAACTTCAAGCAAAAGACCCGGATAATCCATTTCGATCTCGCCCAAATGTATTGCCTTCTTTATGCCAATATCTTCGGCTACATTATTGGGAGAATATGCCCGCCATTTCGCCTGGTCAATTCTTACGGCTAGCCCTTCCTTTTTCATGTCAAGAACAGAATGCAAAAGATTTATAAGCGCTTCCTTGTCCTTAATGTGACTATATATCACCGCGACGTTAAATGCTAAAGTATCTTTAACTAAAGGTTTTCCGTCTCTGTCTAAGATCATTCCTCTGGGCGCCATCAGAGGGATTATCTTTAATCGGTTATCTTCAGACATAGTTCTATACCGTTCATACCTTACGAGCTGAACATAGGCCAGTCCCCCAAGCAGGAAAGCCAGAGAAAGAAGCAAAATAATAGCTAGAACTTTAACTCTCATATTTATCTACGGATACAAACGGTTATTCCTCGACATACCACAACCGCCGGAGAACATTGAAGATCAAGGGAGCTGTTATGGCCGTTGCCAGGATAACCGGTCGGGATCTAAACAAAACAGCCGGCATAGCAACATTGTTTCCACTGACAACGTTTAAATAAAACACATGGCCCGAAATTACTGTGAACGCGGCAACAAGAACTACAAATACCTGCACAGCTAAATTCTGACGATAGAGAATTATCGCCAACATAGCGGAGATCACCCCTACGAGGGGGAACAAAAAAAGATCAACCGAAAAGGTGTACGGAGAAAAACATCCCCTGAGAAACCCGGTGATCAGACCGACCAGAAGACCTTCGGAAGCACCTCGAAAAACACCGGCAAACACTACCAGAATGAGTATCACATCAGGAAACCAATGTATGTATTTTCTGACAACAACCTGCACCACAACGGCAAGGACGATCAAAATGTGCAAAGACAAACGGCTTTTCATAATTAGTTTTAAGTTTGCTCACTGTCGATGGAACACTAATGTAGGGGCGTATTGCAATACGCCCCTACCACTATATGACACACAAAACTTCTTCCTGTTTCGAAGGATCAGCCAAGGGCTCCAGGATCGCGGTTTTGTAAAGCCCTCCTTTACTTTTTCCGAGATAAACGATCTTCCCGATCGGTATATCCCCGGGAAACAACCGACTAAACCCTGAAGTAACAACAATGTCTCCGTTATTCACATTCGCGTCGATGGGGATGTACATCATTTTTATCCTGCCGTCTCCCGCCCCTGCCACAATACCATTGACCTGACTATTTTTTATTGTTCCGCCGGCTTTGAACCCAGGGTGAGTTAAAAGCATCACCGAACCGGTGGAAATATCCAAATCAGTTATCTTGCCCAAAAGCCCCTCGGAGGAACACACAGCGGCATTCTTTTTTATGCCGTCTTTAGAGCCCCTGTTGATCATGAACGATCCCACCCAATCGTTAGGATTTCTGGCAATGATCCCCGCATAAACAGCATCAAACCTTCTTTTACTCTCGAACTCCATTAACTTTCTAAGACGTTCGTTTTCCGTTCGCAAATCTTTGAACTGTTCGATCTGGAGAGAAATTTCCCACAATCTCCTGCGTAAAGCACGGTTATCTTCTTCAAGATCATTTTTATGCCGAAGATATTTTATACTCTCTGAGGTTAAGTTCACGGGAACAGACAATACCCTGACAAACAGTTGTCTTGTATTAGCTAAAAAGGAAGGAAATAGCAGAAAAGACACTACTAACAAAACACAAACAACATATATCCAAGCTTTTTTACCGGAAATTTTAAGCACATTAAACTGCAATCGTTATTTTTGGAGTCGGGGCGCAACAGTTAATTTTTCCAAGTACTTCAATTCACTCAACACTTTACCGGTCCCCAGAACAACAGCAGTCAGAGGATCGTCCGCGAGATGGACCGGAAGCCCCGTCTCTTCGGAGATCAGCTTATCCAACCCCCTCAAGAGAGCTCCGCCACCGGCAAGTATCAACCCTTTTTCGATGAGGTCCGCGGATAATTCAGGTGGTGTACGTTCCAAAGTTATCCTCACGGCTTCCACTATCTGCGCTATAGGTTCGGTAAGCGCTTCTCTCACCTCTTCACTCGCGATAGAGATCATTTTAGGAAGACCGGCTACAAGATCACGCCCTCTCACGTCCATGGTAAGCTCTTCTTCCATCGGATGAGCGGAGCCGATCTTTATTTTTATCTCTTCAGCCGTTCTTTCCCCTATCATTAGGTTATAGGTTCTCTTAAGGTAATTTGTGATCGCTTCATCCATCTCATCTCCGCCTATTCGGATCGATTTAGAAAAAACCACACCAGCCAATGAAATGACGGCCATTTCTGTCGTTCCTCCGCCGATATCAATGATCATGTTCCCCGAGGGTTCCTGGATAGGAAGACCTACCCCGATAGAGGCCGCTACAGGTTCTTCTAACATGAAAACTTCTCTGGCTCCGGCATGAAGCGCCGAATCTTTTACCGCACGTTTTTCAACTTCGGTGATCCCGGAAGGCACAGCGATAACTACCCTCGGACGAACAAGCCTGCGGTAGTTATTTACCTTTTTAATGAAGTATCTCAGCATACTTTCGGTAATATCAAAATCGGCGATAACCCCATCCCTCATAGGCCTTATGGCAACAATGTTTCCGGGCGTTCTGCCAAGCATGCGTTTAGCCTCTTCTCCTACTGCCAGAACATGTGAAGTGCCCGATTCTATCGCGACTACGGAGGGTTCGCAAAGGACAATACCCTCGTTCTTCAGATAAACCAATGTAGAAGCAGTTCCCAAGTCTATCCCCATGTCGCTGGAAAAGACGCTGACCAAATTATCAAAATATCCTGATATTCTTTCTTTCATCATAATTCTGTCCCGGGTTAAATTGTCGTAGTAAATGAGCTTACACATCCCTAACAGTAGGGGCGTATTGCAATGCTCACCCACAATCGTTAGTTGATATTAACAAATATTACTATTGTTGTCAAATGAATTGCGGATGGTAGGGTCACGGCATGCCATGCCCCTGCCTGTTAAAAACATGGTTTACATTTTTGAGTACCTACTCAAATCCTCAAGATCGCCGAGGAAGGCCGGGTATGAAGTATCAACGCATGCTGTATCTCTTATCTCACACCCGCGATCTGAAACTAGCGCCGCGACGGCCATGCTCATGGCAATACGATGGTCACCAAAGCTTTCAAGCCTCGCGGCAGGAAACGATTTACACCCCCCGTCGATAAGGAGGGTCCTGTTTTCTTCATATATGGTTATCCCCAATTTCGCGATATTTTCTATAATGCTCTTCACCCTGTCGGACTCCTTCACCTTAAGTTCTGATATCCCACGGATCTCCGTCCGGCCTTCCGCCATTAGAGCCGCTACAACCACCACAGGGATTTCGTCTATCAGAAGGGGGATCTCTTCGGGTTCTATTATCGTACCTTTTAATCGCGTCGCCGTTACCCTTATATCACCTACCGGCTCCACATCGTCTTTCCTATCGCTTATCTGAAACTCGGCACCCATTCTTTCCAGCACTGTTAAGAGTCCTGTACGAGTTGGATTCAACCCGACTCGCTTAAGCAGAATATCCGAACCTTCAACAAGAAGCGCCGCCACGATTAGAAATGCCGCGCTTGAGATATCTCCCGGCACGTTTATATCTTTTGGTGTAAGTTCTTTTAATCCCGTTATTCGAGTAGTTAACCCCTGTCTTTGAATATCCGCTGAAAAATATTCCAGCATTCTTTCGGTGTGATCTCTTGACTGTACATTTTCTGTAACTGAAGTCGTTCCCTCTGCGTATAACCCCGCCGAAAGCACACAGGACTTTACCTGCGCGCTGGGAACAGGTGTTATATAGTCGATCGCCCTTAATGGTTCCCTTGCGGGCAAGATATGTATTGGCGGACATAACCCGTTAAGCGTCCCCACCTCGGCGCCCATAAGCAATAGCGGATCTTTTATGCGCTTCATTGGTCGTCGCGAAAGAGACTCGTCACCCTCAAGTTTAACCTCAAAAGTCTGTCCGGCGAGTATTCCTGATAATATGCGCATACTGGTTCCTGAGTTACCCATATATAACGGTTCTTCAGGTGGATTAAGTCCGCTCAGCCCCTTTCCTTTGACTACAAGCACATCATCTTCCTTAATGATCTCAACACCCATAGCGCGAAAGGCTTCAAGGGTACATATGCAGTCCTCGCTAAAAAGAAAGTTCTTTACACGGCACTCCCCCTTGGCGATTGAAGAGAACATAATGGCCCTATGAGAAATACTTTTATCGGATGGCACCGTTATCGCGCCCTTTAACCCTTTATCCGCTCTTTTGATATTCCAATCCATCTCATCTCCCCATTAGCGCTTATTCTTCAGCATTATCCAAAAACTCTCGTATGTCATCCGGCATGGGTGCCGAAAATTCCATAAATTTCCCTTCACCAGGATGCGTAATTCCCAAGCTTTCGGCGTGAAGGGCCTGCCTTGACATCCAACGCCCCCCCCCGTACGTTACATCTCCAACTATGGGGTGACCAAGATACTTCATATGCACCCGTATCTGATGCGTCCGGCCCGTCTCGGGTTCCAACCTTAAAAAAGTAAATTTCTTGAACCGTCGCACAACATGATAGATCGTACGCGATGCTTTTCCTCTCTCATGATCTACGATTATTTTTTTGCGATCACCGGTATGTCTGGCAAGCGGCTCGTCAACCACACCATTATCCAACTCGACATGGCCCTTTACTAACGCAATATATTCTTTTTTAGTAGTACGGTTCTGGAATTGCTTCGACAGGGACCTGAGAGCGCGATCGTTCTTCGCTACGATAATAACTCCACTGGTATCCTTGTCAAGCCGATGCACAATGCCGGGCCGCTGATCATCTCCCGCGTCAGGCAAACATCCGCAATGGTGAAGCAACGCGCTCACGAGTGTACCCGTTTTGTTCCCCGCACCCGGATGAACTACCATACCGGCCTTTTTGTTCACCACAATAACCCAGTTATCCTCATATAGGATATCAAGAAGTATATCTTCCGGTTCCACATCTTCCTCTTTTTCCAGCGGAACCATCTCCACTACGACATTATCAGCTTCCCGCGCGCTGTAGCGAGGCTTAACGGTTTCATCATTCACCCGGACTAATCCATGCTCAATGAGATATTTGACATACGTTCTGGAATATTCGTCTCCCAATCGAAGCGCGATACACTTATCAATTCTGGTGCCCGCCTCATCCGGTTCGACTAAAAAAATTAATTCTTTCATTATCCGGTTCTTTTCCTTTTTAACGCGAAATAGAACGCTATCCCGCAAAAAAATATCCCCACACTTATCGCCTGGGCAAGCGTGATACCCAAAAAGATCTTTGGATTATCGCTTCGCATAAAATCCATGCCAAAACGAAATAAGGCATATAATATCATGTACAGGACAAAAACTGATCCGTCAAACGGTCGTTTCTTCCGGAACATCAACAGTGCCGCGAATATCCCGAGAAGAAAAAGACTGGAATACACTTGAGTAGGGATCCTGAGAACGGTCTCACCCGGAAATGTAACCCCTAGTCCCGATACAATGACCTTTCCGTAACAGCATCCGTTAAGAAAACACCCTACCCTTCCCACCGCCTGACCCAACGCGATATACGGCGCTATCAGATCGCACATTTTCCAGAATCGGAGCTTTTTCGCTCGGCAAACTACTATCCCCGTTATAAACGCCGTAACTAACGATCCCTGTATCGCCATACCGCCTTCTTGCAGCATAAATATCCTGAGAGGCTCCCGGGAATATAATTGCCAATTAATGGCGACAAAAAGAAATCTGCCCCCTATGAGCCCGCTTATCAAAACAGCGATCAGACAATCAAAGACATCATCCTTGGAAGCACCATATTTAGAAGCTTCGCGTGTCATCAGAAAGGCCGCGAGCAAAAACCCGAGCGCGATCAACAGCCCATAAGAATAAAAAGTCAACGGTCCTATTTGAAATAAAATTCGATGCATAACTATTGCCACAATTAGAGCTTGGTATGCCCCTACCAGGGTCCCTCCGCCCGGGGTGGATCCTCCCTGTACGGAGCATATCAACCTCATTCCACTGGTATCAATGCCCCGTTATTTTATTTTTTTGTGACCGGAGAACAGTCCCAACACTAACAAGATCGCGCCTACCGTAATAAAACTGTCCGCTATGTTAAAAACCGGCCAAACCCTGAAATCTAAAAAATCCACTACATATCCCAAACGCAAACGATCCGCCAAATTGCCCAAAGTTCCGCCTAAAAGGAATGAAACTCCTACCACTTCAACGGTTGTCAGCGAATATATCTTTCTCGCGAGAATTACCCCGATCGTGATCACAGCAAAAACGCCTATGATCACAAATAAGCACGGGAAACCTTTGAATATACCAAAAGCCGCTCCGGTATTATGAACTCTGGATATATAAAAAACCCCTTCTAAAACAGGGATGCTGGACCCTTCCCGTGTCAACTTATCGAGGAAAATCTTTGATAGCTGATCCAAGAAGAATATCGAAAGAATTATATACGCAACCGCCCTTATCGGCCGTTGGATTTTCCCCGCTCCTCTTGCTCCTGGCATTTTATACAATATTCCGCCTGAGGCTGAACCTTAAGCCGCTGTTTTGTGATATTATTACCGCATGCGTCGCACTTGCCGTAGGACCCTTCATCTACACGCCGTATGGCATCGTCCAATGAGTACAATATTGCCCTTTCGCCTTCTGCCAACTCCAATGCGAATTCTCTATCGTATAGATCAGTTGCAATGTCCGCCATATGAAAAGAATAACCGGAAAGATCACCGGAGGCGTCTTTTGCGGACTTATTCAAAGTCTGCCCCTTGATCCTGACTATCTCTTCGAGAACTTCCG
>JAJRVD010000089.1 GCA_024277375.1 Candidatus Omnitrophota bacterium
AAACCCATTTGCTGAAATTTTAGCTGCTCCTCCTTAAAAATAATCCGATGGTACAGCAGATTCTTCGACTCGGTCACTTCGTTCCCTCGCTCAGAATGACATATGTTGGGATAATTCTCTGCGGAGAACTGAACTATTACTAGCAGGGGCTCCTCCGCCCGGGGTGGAGGTTATATCGGGTTCGATAAATCGAACCCCCACACCCTTGAAGTGGGGACAGTCCCCACTTCCGAAAGCTTACCAAGTCTGCGCTATTGCGGTATATGGATTATAATGATATAATCTGCATTAGTCAGGTAGGGGCGTATCGCGATACACCCCTACCACACACATTTTGGTCATTATCACAACACATAGGACAAACCATGGGCAAACTTCGAGTAGGCGTTATAGGAACCGGACACCTCGGCTCTTTCCATGCCAAGGTTTACTCGGCCATACAAAAAAAATTCAACTTAGATTTTGTCGGGGTCTGTGACACTAAGAAAAAGGCGGCAAAAGAAGCAGCAAAAAAATGTAATACATCCTGGTTCACCGACTATCATGATCTATTAGACAAAGTCGACGCGGTCAGCATTGTAGTCCCTACCCACCTCCATCATGTTGTCGCGAGAGATTTTTTAAAAGCCGGAATACATACGCTACTTGAAAAGCCCATGACAAAAACACTTGAAGAGGCTGACGAACTTCTCGCGCTGGCCCAAAGAAAAAACTTAATATTACAAATAGGGCATATCGAAAGATTTAATTCGGCAATTCGCGCCATCGAACCCCTTTTGGTCACGCCTAAATTCATAGAATGCCAGCGCCTGGGATCAATAAACAAGAAAAAGCGCGTTAAAGATGTCGGCGTTGTCCTTGACCTTATGATACATGACATTGATATTATTCTCGGCCTGGTAAACTCTAAAGTAAAAAATATCGAAGCCGTCGGGATAAGCACAGTATCCGACCATGAAGACCTTGCCAATGTCCGACTTTCCTTCCAGAACAACACCATAGCGGACATTACCGCCAGCCGCATCACAAAAGAAGAAGTCAGAAAAATTCGTATCTTTCAGGAACATTCCTATGTTCTTCTGGATTATATGCATCAGGAAGCGTTTCAGTTCCATAAGATCGACGGCAAAACCGAAAAGAAAAAAATACACATCAAGAAAAAAGACGCTCTAAAAGTTGAACTCAAGTCATTCCTCGATTGTGTCCGAAACAATAGAAAACCTATCGTTTCGGGCCGGGAAGGGCGCCAGGCACTACAGGTTGCCCTGGACATCCTGGACATAATACACAGTAAGAAAAAATGACTAGATTCCTGATAAAAACATTCGGAAATGACAAATTCATGAAAAATATCCTTATTATAACCGGCGAACCATCCGGAGATATACATGCCGGAAAACTTATCGGAGAGCTTAAGAAGCTCGCGTCAGATATTTCCTTATGGGGTATAGGCGGCGACCGCATGCAAGCAGAGGGCGTCGAACTCATTGAACATGTCAGCAAACTTTCAATTGTCGGCGTCTGGGAAGCATTGAAAAAACTCCCTACCATCCGGGAACAATATAATAAAGTTAAATCCGCCGTCGCCGAGAGAAAGCCCGACTTGGCTATACTCATCGACTATCCCGGTTTTAATTTAAGGGTAGCGCGCCATCTCAATAAACTAAAAATACCGGTCATTTATTACATTGTTCCTCAATTCTGGGCATGGGGAGCCGGAAGAAAAAAACTGTTAAAACGTTTTGTAGATAAAGCTCTGGTGATTTTTAAATTTGAAAAAGAACTTTTAGACTCCTCGGGCATCGCTTCAGAATTCGTCGGCCACCCTCTTATGGACAATATTTCGAAAACGAACGATGAATCACGAACGACGAACAATGAATTTACTATCGCGCTCTTACCCGGGTCCAGAGAAAGCGAAATACAAAAGATCCTTCCCGTCATGCTTCAATCCGCCGAGGTGATACAGAGGGAAAAGCACAACGTAAGCTTTATTGTGGCGGAAAGCTCGAACATTAATAGTTCTTTATATGATTTTTTATTAAAAGGACATCCCGACTTGAATATAGAACGGGTCATGAACAATGCTTCCGGGGTGCTTGATCGATCAGATTTCGCAATTGTTACTTCCGGCACGGCTACACTCGAAACCGCCATCGCGGGAATTACCATGATAATAATTTATCGAACCAGCGCTTTTACCGCTACGGTATCAAGGCTTTTCATGAAGATCCCCGACATTGGGCTGGCCAATATCGTCGCCGGCAAAAGAATAGTGCCGGAACTGCTACAGGAAGATGCCACCGGCGTCAATATATCTCAAAAAGCGCTTGAGATAATAAATAATCCTCGAATTTTCCTGGAAACCAAAAATGAACTTCTGAAAGTTAAAAGATCTCTCGGCGAGGGAAACAGCAGTAAGAGAGCCGCTGAGGCGATCTATAAGTTTATAAACAGTCAATCATAAAAAAGGGGACAGTCCACGCGCTCACTCCGCTCGCTTGGGACAGTCCCCTTTTTTTACCATAACTATTCACTGTTATAAAACTTTGACCGCGATACCCGCTTCTTCCGCTTTTATTAAAAACTCATCCTTCTCGAGCAAAAACATTTTTTCGCTTTCTATCGCGAGCGCGCTAAATTTATTTTCAGAAAGATGCTCCATGGTATTTACTCCCACCGTAGGAATATCCCACTTTAGATCCTGATCAGGACGGCACACCTTTACCATAACACATCCCTCGCCTCCAATAGCCCCGGCCCGATCAATAGTAGAATTTGTCCCTTCCATCGCCTCTACCGCGACAATGGCTTTATCCTTTATTATTACGGTCTGCCCAATATCCTCATCCGCCATCTTCTTAGCTATTTTATATCCGAACGCTATATCCTCTTCGACATGACCATCTATATCGCTTTTCGTCATAACTCCTTTCGGGGGAACAAGATGGGAAAGATAGCGTGTTCCTTCTATAACTTCGACACCTATCATTTTTAACCGACTGGTTATCTCGTCAAAGATGGACCCATCTGTTTTGTCAGAGAGTGACTTCATCAAAGACGCGCCCTCGTCATCATAGGCATCTCTCGCGTAAACCATATTCCTTTTTACACGGCCCAAAAAAGCAAGTTTGTGTATTCTCTCAGCCATAAGAAAGAACGCGTATTTTTTGTACTGTCCCACTTCCACCCAATAGACCTTGTCGGCTTCCTTTTCTATGCAGGGATCGGCCATATCTCGAATACCAAAAACTACGACTTTCTCGCCCTGTTTTTTGGCTTCTCTAATAAATTCAAGGGGGAGGATTCCGGCTCCCGCTACTAATCCAACTTTACCCATGCTGACTCCCTGAAAAAGGGGACAGTCCACGCGCTCGCTCCGCTCGCTTGGGACAGTCCCCTTCCTGCTATTTTTTATCAACTACGCTGAACATCAGATCCGCTTCGCAGACAACTTTTCCCTCTACAGTAACTTTTCCATGGGTCTGCACGATAGTACCTCTTACAACCTTGGTAATATTGACCTCCAAAATAAGCTGATCTCCCGGAACTACCGGTTTTCTGAACTTAGCGTTATTTATCGTCATAAAAAACGCCAGTTTATCCCTGTTGGCCTCAGCCATCATAGCCAGGATCCCCCCGGTCTGCGCAAGTGCCTCTATCATGAGCACCCCCGGCATTATAGGTTCTCCGGGAAAGTGCCCCTGAAAGAAAAGTTCGTTCATCGTAACGTTCTTGATCGCCTTTATCCATTTTTCTTCTTCGTAATCTATTACCCTGTCCACCAGAAGAAAAGGATACCTATGGGGGATCAATTCCATAATCCTTTTAATATCCATTGTCTTTTAACTCATCGCTTACTCCTTTACATATTTTTCATACAATAATTTGATCATCTGTGAGTTCAGGCTATGTCCGGATCTTTCCGCCACGACTTTCGCTATAACCGGACGACCTAACATATAAAGATCTCCCACAAGATCAAGTATCTTATGCCTTACCGGTTCATCGGGAAAACGTAATGTCGTCCCTACCGGGCCGTCATCGCCCATCACCAAAGTGTTTTCAAGCGTCGCCCCCTGACCGAGCCCTGACGCGAGAAGCGCTTCGGCTTCTTTCTTGAGACAAAAAGTTCTTGCCGGTGCTATCTCTTTTTCAAATGAATCATGATCCAGGTCTATCTCAAACTTTTTCCGTCCTATTGAAGGGACATCATAGTCAATAAAGTAAGAAACATTAAAGGAATCATCCGGGATCAAAGACAAGGATGAGTTGCCTTCTTCCACTCGTTCCGGTTCCGTAACCTTAATGACTTTACGCGCCTCCGTCTGTTCGGCAATGCCGGCCTCTTTTAAAGGCTCCAAAAAGCCAAGAGCACTACCATCCA
The DNA here is from genome assembly GCA_024277375.1 of Candidatus Omnitrophota bacterium. GTDB lineage: Bacteria > Omnitrophota > Gorgyraeia > Tantalellales > Tantalellaceae > JAJRVD01. The sequence continues at coordinate 4,388 of JAJRVD010000089.1, forward strand.
TCGCCGGAAGCTCCTGGCCCTTTATGTCGACTTCAAGATTGTCTATTTCAAGAGCCCATAACGCCGCCAAAAAATGTTCAACGGTCTGCACTGCCGCTGGCCCGGCACCTATCGTGGTTCTCCTGGCCTCACCATCAGAAAACAGAGCGTCCCTTAGCCGTACTCGAGGCGCGCCACAAAGATCTATCCGTTTAAACACAATGCCTGCCCCCTCTAGAGCGGGCCTGAGGACCATCTCTGACGCCGATCCGGCCTGTAAAGCACGTCCGGACAAAGTAATAATATTTGATATCGTTTTCTGATTCATAATACAGCAAAATAGAGACGGAGCCCTCTTAAGAGGGCTCCGTCTCTATTTTATGCGGCCCACTTACTTGTTGATCTTTTTGAGAACTTTATCCGTTAAATCGTTCTTTTCATCCGCGTACATTATGTTTCGCGAATCAAAAACATAATCATACTTTTCTTTTTTTCCGATTTCTTCGGCCGCTTTCTGTATATCATCAAGCACCTTACGGAACATATCGTTGTTTTTTGCCAGGAGTTCTCTTCTTATATCCTCTTCTTTTGTTTTCAGCTCACTTCTTTTAGTTTGTATCTGTTGTTCTTTTTTTGCTTTGGCATCACCTGACATAAGGGTCGCCTCATCCGTCATTTTTGTTAAAACTTCAAAATCTTTCTTAAATTCGGATTCCTTTTTTTCTTTCCACTCGCTAAGCGCGTCTTCCAGAGTTTTCCTCTCCTTGTATTCATAAAACGCGCGTCTGATGTCAATGTATCCCACTTTTACGCCCTCGGCATATCCTGTCTTTGCCGTGGCGCTAAATGCCATAAAAAGCACGATCGATATAACCAATGATTTTTTAAATAAATTAAACATATTTCCTCCTGTTGTTAGATCCCTCGGCTCGCTCCGCTCGCTCGGGATGACAATGTTTATGTTCGCGGGCCAGCCTGTCCCCCGAGCGAAGTCGATGGGAAACCGCCCCACAACCATTCACTATTCACTGCTCTTAGAATCCGTGACTTACACTGAAATAAAACTGTCCCTCTTTCTTGTCATTATAGTTTTCGCTGAGCGGATACCCCCAGTCTAATTTTACCGGACCGATCGGCGTTTTCACCCTTACACCGATACCAGTGCCCTGTTTATACCCGTCGAACCCTTCGAACATATCCGTAGAATTCGCCCATACATTACCGACATCGTAAAATACGGCACCCTTAATGACTTTTTTAAATATAGGGAATACAACTTCCGCGTTACCTATAACCATAGCCTCCCCGCCAAGAGCTACGTTGGAACCTCTGTCACGCGGCCCGACACCTCTTTGCCTGTATCCTCTTATCGTTGTGGCGCCGCCAGCGAAAAACCGTTCGTAAATAGGAACCGAATCCGAATCCGCGTAACTTTCAACCATACCGCTGCGCCCTTTAATTTCGATGACAACATTCTTGACGATACTGTGATAAACGGCCGTGCTTGAATAACCTTTAACAAAATCTTTATCCCCACCGATAAATCCTCCGGCGTTCTCAATAGACATTGTAGAGAGCCACCCTTTTGTGGGAGAATACCTGTTATCCCTTGTATCATACCGAAAATTACCCGTGATACGGCTTATCCAGTTGGTTCCAAGTTCTTTTTTCAAGTCCTCGGTCGCGTTAGACGGAATATTGGATATTTTCACCTCTTCAACGTTATATACCGCCCCTACGGTAATTTCTTCGGTAAGCTCTTTCCCCAGCTGAAGGCTCCCCCCCGTACGCGTCTCGTCATAACCGTACCCCGACTGTCCAAACCTGTTCTGTTCCCTCCGATACACATCAAATCCGAACAAAAGCGGATAATCAAAAATCCAGGGATCAACCCAACTTAACAGGTAATTAGTCCTAGCGGCTCCGACTTCTCCTCTGATAGTAAGATCTTGCCCACCGCCGGTAAACGTTGGAAAATTCGTGATATCAAAATTTCGTTGCCTTATCTGGACAAACCCCAGAAAAGAATCCACCGAGCTATACCCTCCACCAAAAGAAAATTCCCCCGTCTTGGTCTCTTTAACCGTAACATTAAGATCCTTAACATTCACATCGTCTGTCGGAATAGTTTCAAAATATACATCTTCAAAAAACCCCAGATCGTAAATACGTTCTTTGCTGCGCTTGAGCGTAGCTCCTTCGTATTTTTCTCCGGGATAAACTCTAAGTTCCCTGCGTATAACCTTGTCTTTGGTCTTGATGTTCCCTATTACATTGATCCTGCCTACATACACCTCGTCACGCGCTACAATATAATATTCCAGGTCCATTTTTCCGGCGCTGCTGTTGTACTTATGTTGCAGATTGACCTCCGCGTTCATGTACCCTTTGTTGTAGTAAAAGGTACGAACCGCCTCTAGGTCTTCCTTGATCTTCCCATAATCGAACGCGTCCCCGTTTTTCATTTTAAGCTTGGCACGTAATTCTTCTTCGGGAAACGCGAGCTCACCCTTGATAGCGATATCCCCCATGAGATATTCTATGCCTTCGTTTATTACGACGATCAGATACATCTCTTTGCCGTCGTCTGAATATTCTTCCCGGCTGGTAACCTGCGCGTCCAGGAACCCTTTGCTCCGGTAAACATTAGTGATCCTGCTTTTGTCCTACTCAAACTTCTCAGCGTCAAAAGCACCTTTACGTATAAACCACCATGCCGTCTTAGTGGACATATATTTTTCCAGCTCCGATGATGGGATCGCCACATTTCCTTCAAATTTTATGCTTTTTATCTTTATCGCGAGACCCTCATCGACCTTGAATACAACAGTAGCTTTCCCGGTCGCGGGGTCTGTATCTACCGTATAGTCCACTCTCACGTTACTATACCCTTTTTCAAGATAAAACGCCTGTATCTCAGCGACCTCCGCTGAAAGCACGCTATAATCCAGTAAACTGCCGATCTCAATTTTCGACTTTTTTAATAAACGAGCAGTGTTAATATGCGCGTTACCGGTAAAATCGATCTTCTCAATAACCGGCTTTTCCACTACAGCCAGGATCACAACTACGTCACCGTCTCTATCTTCTGTTTCAATAAACACATCACTAAAATATCCCGTTCCATAAAGACGTTTCAATTCTTTATTAAGCGCGCTTTCTTCAAACACGTCTCCGACTTTTATCTTAAGCTTATTTAGGATCGTAGTTGTGCTGATAGCGTAATTGCCCTTAACTTGTATGGCGACTATTTGCTTATCTTCGCCGCTTCCCCGCGCCCAAGACACCGCACAGCAAAAATTAACGACTAAAACAGCGATAAACATTAGCGACAATATTTTTTTCTTCATTAAAATCCTTCTTCCTCTTCGATTCTTGAAAGATTACTGAATTTAGTAAACTCCGGTAAAAACGCGAGCTTAACGGTCCCCACGGGTCCGTGTCTTTGTTTCGCGACAATAAGATCCGCCATACCTTTATTTTCTTCGGTCGGGTTATAATACTCTTCCCGCATAAGCAACATAACCATGTCAGCGTCCTGTTCTATTGCCCCGGACTCCCTGAGATCTGAAAGCATCGGGCGATGGTCGGTCCGCTGCTCTACCGCTCTGGAAAGCTGACTTAAAGCTATGATAGGAATATCCAACTCCCTTGCCAACGCTTTCATGGAACGTGAGATCTCAGAAATTTCCTGTTGGCGGTTTTCTGATCGTGTGCGCCCTCTCATCAGCTGAAGATAGTCGACAACCAGGAGTTGAATGTTGTGACGTGCTTTCAACCTGCGTGCTTTAGCTCGCAGTTCAAGTGCCGATATCCCGGGGGTGTCGTCTATGTAGATAGGAGCTTCGGATAGTTTTCCGGCGGCCGCGACAAGTTTCGGCCAGTCTGATTGAGAGAAAAAACCCGTCCGCACTTTGTGGGCATTGACCCCCGCTATAGAACAAAGCATTCTCTGCGCCAACTGATCTTTGGACATTTCAAGACTAAAAAAAGCACACGGTCTTTTTTGCACAACCCCCGCCTGCTCAATAACTCCGGTGGCAAAAGCACTTTTCCCCATAGAAGGCCGCCCCGCGAGCACAATAAAGTCAGACTTTTGAAGTCCGGCAGTCATAACGTCAAGATCATGAAACCCTGTCGCGATACCCGTAATGTTCTCTTTCCTTTGGTACAGCTTATCTATTGTCTCTATGCTCTCTTTGATAATGTCTTTCATTGAGGACATATTATCGTCATGTTTTTTGTTGGATGTGATATCAAAGATGAGTCTTTCAGCTTTATACAGAAGGTCGTCGACTTCACTGGAGGGTTCGAAACTCTCGGATACGATCTGTGTCGCGGTGTTTATTAAACTTCGCAATATAAACTTTTCTCTTACGATGTTAGCGTAATAGTCTATATTGGCCGATGTCGGAACGCTATTAGCCAGCTCCGTAATGTAAGCGGCTCCGCCGACTTCATCAAGTACGTTTTTACGTTTTAGATCTTCAATAACGGTAACAATATCGATAGCGTCATTGTTGTCATATAGCTTTACTATAGTGTGAAATATTTGCCGATTGGCTTCCGAGTAAAACGCTTCTTCCTGCAGTTGTTCTATCGCTTTGGCAATAGCTTCCCTGTCGAGAAGCATTGACCCAAGAACCGCGATCTCTGTTTCTACACTCTGTGGAGGTACCTTTTCAATAAGGGTTTTCGGAATCATTTTAAGCTTTTATTCAGGCAGGAACTGTTATTTTTTTACCACCCAGAGTCTCAGCTGAGCCTTGACTTCCGGATGAAGCTTAATGTCTATGTTGTACACACCAAGAGCTTTTATAGGTTCTTCCAGCTCTACCTTTTTTTTGTCCACTTCGATCCCTTCAGCAAGAAGGCTCTCAGCTATCATATCAGAAGTGACCGCTCCGAAAAGTTTTTCCTCTTCTCCGGTTTCCATGGAGATCGTGCATGAAGTGTTCTTTATCTTTTCAGCGATTACCCCGCATTCTTCTTTAAGCTTCAATTCTTCGCGGACCCTTTTGAGCTTTTTCTGTTCCAGCGTACGCACAGCTCCCGGTGTCGCTTCCAGCGCTACACTTTGGGGGATCAGATAGTTTCTGGCATAGCCATCTTTTACTTGCAGTTCATCACCCACAACTCCGAGGCCCTTCATATCTTTCATTAATATTATTCTCACCGTTCTCTCCTTGTCCTGCGCACCAATCCGCCTTTTATCTTTACAAACGGTAAGAGTGCCGCCAGGCGGGCTCTTTTTACACCGTTCGCTATCATCCTCTGATGTTTAGCGCAACTTCCGGAAATGCGAGATGGTATTATCTTACCGCGATCAGAAACAAACCTGCTCAAAACATCAACTTCTTTGAAGCTGATAGACGTAACCTTATCTTTACACAAGCGACACGGTTTTACCGCGAATACTCTTCTTGTGCTTCTTACTTCTCTTTTCTTAGCCATTTTTCCTCTCTTTAGAACGGGATCTGTTCGTCCCCTGAAGACTGATCTACATCAATAGATTCGACTCCACCGGCGGACTCCCCTACCCCCACATTGTTGCTTCCGCCTTGATCTCCGGCGGGACTCTGTACTTTATCACCACGCGCGCCTAAAAACTGGACGCTTGACGCTATGACCTCAAGAACGCTTCTTTTCTGACCGTCCTGAGCTTCCCAACTACGTGATTTTAGCCGGCCTTCCACAAGAACCGGTCTTCCTTTAGTTAAATATTCCCCGCAGATCTCCGCCATTTTTCCCCACACAACTACACGGATAAAAGAAACTTCTTCTTTTTTCTCTCCCGCGTTGTCTTTATAGGAGCGATTAACCGCAACCGAGAAATTAGCAACCGCGGACCCTGACGGCACATACCGCAGTTCAGGATCACGGGTCAGATTCCCCATTAAAAACACTTTATTCAAACTGGCAGCCATTGCGCCTCCCCTTGTGCTCTCTATGTTTAATGTTTAATGTTTGATGTTTACTTTTTATCTATAAGCGCGCGCAGGATATCCGTATTTATCTGAAACTGTCTCATGATCTTCGAGATAGATTCCGTTGTCGCGTCAAAAAGCACTTCAATATAGATACCTTCCGTCTGCTTCCTAATAGGATAGGTAAGCTTTTTCTTTCCTATCACATTCACATCGACAACATTCCCGGAGTTAGAGCTTATAACAGACCCTATACTTTCCTTTACAGCGTCTATCGCCTCCTCTTTTTCGGGAGTTACGATAAATAAACCTGAGTAAGATTTCATGTTTTCCATAATTTTCCGTTACTTTTTGCCTTTTTTAGATTATTATTTGTTTGATGATAGCATACATCCTTGCACCACGCAAGAGATTTCCCTTATTTCCCGCTAACGATCCACGTTTCTATACGCTCTACGACAGTGTCCAATATTTCCGGTAAAGCCGCTCGTTCCTGACGGGAAAATGAAGCCAACACATATGTGGCCGCATCCTCAACCCCGCGCTCTGAACCTATCCCCACTTTTAATCTGGTAAACTCAGATCCCATTTTGTCTATTATAGACTGCAGGCCGTTATGCCCCCCGCTAGAGCCCTTTTCCTTTAACCTTAGAACCCCGAAAGGAAGGTCAAGGTCATCACTTACCACCAAGAGGTCACCGCGATCCGCCAGATGAGAAGAACAAACCGCCTTCAGCGCTTCTCCCGAGGAATTCATATACGTCAAAGGCTCAAACAATATAACTTCCTTGTGACTTACGCGACCGATCCCGTAAACACCTCCGAAACCTTTTTTCTTGATCGCAAGCCTGTGTTTTTTTGCCAGCGTATTTAATGCCATAAATCCGACATTATGCCGCGTCTTTCTATACCGCAAACCCGGATTACCTAATCCGACTACAACTTTCATTATTCTCCAGAAGGAGCTTCCGGCGCTTCTTCGCCTTCTTCTTCGTCCTGCTTACCTTTCTTTATGACTTCCGGTTCGACTTCGCCTTCTTCGAGTTCGCCTTCTTCCTCTTCTACCTCTTCAGCCTTAGGCGGTATAACTGAAACAATAACCTTTTCAGCATCGTCCAAAACAACAATATCCCCCGGAATAGTAAGGTCTTTCACATGGATCGAATCCCCGATATGAAGCTCATCGACTTTGACGTCTACGTGTTCCGGGATCTCCGTCGGAAGACATTCCACCTCAATTTCCCATATGGTCTGACTAAGTATCCCTTTATCTTCCTTAACGCCAACAGCATCGCCCTTAGTATGAATAGGCACCTTAACTTTCAGTTTTTCCTTCAAGTTGATCTCATGAAAGTCCACGTGCAAAAACACGTCGGTAACGGGGTCCCTCTGCTTCTCTTGAACAATAACGGTTTTCTTAGAAGTCTTATCGCCGCTTGTTATCTTCATCTCGATAATAGCGTTCCCGCCAGCTTCGGTATGAAGGGCGTGCCATAGTTCTTTACTGTCAACCTGAATAACCATGCCCTCTTTGCCGCCTTTATACACCACCGCGGGGATCATCCCTTCTTTTCTTAAATGTTTGCACGCGCCTTTCCCTCGATGTTCTCTTTGTACCGCGTTAAGTGTTACTTTTTCCATTTATCTCGCTCCTTTTTTAGTTTATTATTTATAGACTCCTGCAAAACGCCGTTTTTTTAATCAGACTGCGTCGTAATGTAGGGGTTTGATTTATCAAACCCGGTATATCGTTTGATTTATCAAACCCGGTATATCGGGTTCGATGAATCGAACCCCTACAGTATATTGTATGCGGCCATCCGCAAAACGAATTACGACACAGTCTGAACGACAAAAGGCTTGTTTTGCAGAGCCCCTGTTTATTATTCAAATAACGCGCTTATAGATTCTTCGTTATGTATGCGCCTTATTGCCTCTGCCAACAAAGAAGCCACAGATAACTGTGTGACCTTATTAAATTTGAAATCATCTGATATCGGTATTGTATCCGTAACTACCAGTTCTTTTATTTGCGACTTCTCCAATCTCTCTTGCGCCGGCCCGCATAAAACCGGATGCGTGATCGCCGCGTATATATCTTTGGCTCCATTCTTTTTAAGCGCTGACGCCGCCTCCGCCAAACTGCCGGCGGTCGCTACTATATCATCCACAAGGATAACATTCTTATCCTTGACGTCACCCATAATATGCATGACCTCCGCATCTACATCGCTTATACGCCTCTTATCCACAATAGCCAAAGTAGCGTCAAATCTTTTAGCATACGCTCTGGCTCTTTTAATGCCACCGACATCGGGTGATACGATCGCAATGTCTTTAAGTTTTTTTGCCTTAAAATATTCCTCGAATATCTTGATCGCGAAAAGATGGTCTAATGGAATATCGAAAAACCCTTGCAGCTGTCCGGCATGCAAGTCTATAGTGATTATCCTATCCGATCCCGCGCGAGTCAAAAGATTAGCGACCAACTTAGCGGTGATCGGAACACGCGGCTGGTCTTTTCTATCCTGCCGCGCGTACCCGAAATACGGCAAAACTGACGTTATCCGCCTGGCTGAAGATCTTTTCAGCGCGTCGATCATTATCAAGAGCTCCATAAGATTTTCGTTAGCGGGGCTGCACGTTGACTGCACTACAAAAACATCTTTCCCCCGCACATTCTCGTTGATCTTAACTTGCGTTTCCTTGTCTCGAAAACGCGTGACCTCACTTTTACCCAAAGGAACGCCCAGCTCTTCACATATGTTTTGCGCCACTCCGGGATTCGCGTTGCCGGAAAAAATCGTTAATTTATCCACTTCGTCTCCTTATTCCGCGTATAGCGTTTACTTGTGCAATGGTTTTGCCGGCACCCCTATGACCGTTTCGCCGGGCTTTACGTCTTTGTTTTTTGTTACTACGCTCCCGGCGCCTATTTTCGCGCCCGCTCCTATCTTAACGGGAGCTATAAGCGTGACACCGACTCCGATTGAAACATTATCTTCTATGATCGTATGATGTTTATCTTTTCCATCATAATTAGCGGTGATCGTACCCGCCCCTATATTGACATCACAACCAACTGTGGTATCGCCCAGATATGTATGATGTTTCACTCTTGTGCGACTGCCGACATTCGTTCTATTTATCTCTACAAAATTACCTACTTCCACTTCATCGGCAAGTTTAGTGCCGGGACGCAACCGCGAAAACGGTCCGATCCTACAGTTAGATCCAACCGTAACATCTTTCTCTATAACCGTATTAGACAATATGACCGTGTCTTTCCCTATAACCGCGGTTTCGTCAATTACCGTGGTCTCCGGAGACAAAATAGTAACTCCGGATTCCAAAAGCTGATCTATTTTTTTGTTATTCATAATCCTGTTCGCCAGGACGAGGTCGCCTCGATCATTTATTCCAAGAGCCTCTTCAATATCACACTCGAGAGTTAAAACCTTTTTGTTGTCGCATGTAAGAATTTCAACAATATCCGTCAGGTAGAACTCTTTTTTCTTTTCGTTTACTTCAATCTTTTTAATGAATTTTTTAAGTTCATCTTTTTTGAAACAGTACGTACCAACGTTTATTTCCTGTATCTTTTTTTCTTCGCCGGAGAGATCTTTTTCTTCGGTTATTTTCAGCACTTCTCCCTCGGCGTTTCTGATTATCCTTCCATAGGCAAACGGATCCTTCGCATCGCAGGTTAACAGCGCGCATGATACCTTGTCTTTTGAATACGCCTCTATCAGCTTGCGATAGGTTTCCCCCTCTATGAGCGGTGTATCGCCGCACGTAACTAAAACTCCACCCTCAGCTCCTTCTACCGCGTCCAATCCCCGGAGCACGGCATCACCCGAACCGAGAAGCTCTTTCTGTACAACGAATTTACCTACGCCTTTAAAGTGTTTTTCAATGAGCTCCGCTTTGTAGCCAACAACCGTTACTATATTTTTCACTCCGGCGGCCCTTAGATTCGAGATGACCCTGCCCAGGATCGTCCCGCCACCGATCGGGTGCAAGACTTTCGGGAGGTTTGTTTTCATCCTCGTACCCAACCCCGCCGCCAGTATCAACGCTGTAATATTTTCCATAGTCTTACTTTTATCAAGATCCTTCGACCCAGTCGCGTTGTTCCCTCGCTCAAGGTTAACTTTCGCTTCGCGAAAATTGGCTGGCGGGCAAGGGCTCGAACCTTGACAAGCAGCTCCAAAAGCTGCGGTGCTACCATTACACTACCCGCCATCCATATGGCTCTTCCCGCGGCGTTCACCCTTTACAACTCTATATCTTTCCCGTCAGCCGCTTCTTCCGCTCCGATCCTTCCTTCCTGAGGTGTAACGCTTTCGGGTTTCGGTTCTTCTTTTTCGATCGGTTTCTCTTCCGCAGGCGGCGTCTCTTCAACGGTTGATTTCTCTTCAACAGCTGGTTTCTCGACCACGGTCGGCGCCTCTTTCGGCGGCTCTGCCCGCCCGGAGCCCTGATCCTTTTCATAGGCCTTTAGTATCTCCTCCTGTATATACACTCTGCACTCCTGGCTTATCGGATGCGCGATGTCCATGTGATTTCCCTGCTTCTCATCGGCTGCCCCATCAGGGTTAACAGGCTGCTCTATGTGCGCTCCGCACTGATTGCAGAACTTGCTTCCTCTGACGTTCTTGAATCGACACTTCGGACAAGAGTCCATTGCTTTTCTTGAGGGCATCGCCACAAAAAGGCCATTATTGCCCTGTATTATTTTAACGTTACGAACAACAAACCAATCGTCAAACGTCATAGTGGCAAACGCTTTTAGCTTCCCGTCCCTACTCTCTGTAGGGAAGATCCTGACCTCGGTGATTTTCATATCGCGCTCCTTTGTGAATTCTACGAACTAATATGTCTGAGCAACAAATATTTGCCAATTTTTTGCGGCAGGAAAAATACTTTTAAGGTTTTCCGAGGCCTTCTCAACTTCTTCCTCGTCAAATATCCCAAAAACAACCGAACCGCTTCCGGAAACAAGTGTTCCTTTCGCTCCGTTCTCCTTTAACACTGACAACACATCTTTCAAAACAGGAAATTCTTGTAATACTATTGCCTGCAAATCGTTATGAAGATTTTCCGCAAGACCTGCGCTATTGTTCTCCTTTAAAAAAGCGGAGATTATTCTATCAACCCCCCCAGGCTTTGTCAAGCCCAAAGGCGAGTTCCTCCTATATATGTCTTTCGTTGCTATTTCAAAAGGTGGTTTTACGAGAATGTGCCAAATATTTACCGCCTTTGTCACTTCCTGTATATCATCGCCCCTCTGGAGACCTATCGCAAAGCTAAAATCGTTAAGAAAAAAAGGTATATCCGCGCCTAAATTAGCTCCTATTTCTAAAAGATCTTTGTTTTCTAACGGCGTTCCACTTATTTTGTTAAGCCCTCTCAGAAGAGCCGCCGCGTCACTCGACCCTCCGCCTAATCCGGCACCCACAGGTATATTTTTCTCCAGCACCACCCGGAATTTTCTATTCTTACCGGCTCTCGCGTTAAAATCGATAATGGTTTTACCTAAAAGACTATTCTCTCCGGTAGGAATCGACGGATCATTACATGTTATAACTGTCTCGTCCGCCTCGTTAACGGTCAAATGATCAAAAATCGATACCCTTTCGAACAAAGTCTCGATTTCATGATATCCGTCATCTCTTTTTCGGAGAACTTTAAGATAAAGATTTATTTTGGCAGGAGCCGTAATTCTCATGATGTATTCAACTATTGGCTGTAAAACATTGTAGGGACACGGCACGCCGTGCCCCTACAATCACTTACAATTTACAACTTTTCTGAGTTTTCCTCGCGATCAATATTTCCGCCTCACGCGCAATATCCTCTTCGGTCAAACCAAAATGCTCGTATAGCTTAGCGGGGTCACCGCTTACCCCGAACGTATCTCTCATCCCCATCAGTTTCATCGGAACAGGATATGCCTCCGCCAGAGTTTCAGCAACGGCACTACCCATCCCGCCAAAAACAGTATGCTCCTCAACCGTTAGCACAGCTCCCGTTTCGGTGGCAGCTTTTATTATTGTCTCGGCATCTATCGGCTTTGGGGTATGAAGATTTATTACGCGCGCCTGGATGTTCTTATTTTTAAGTTGATACGCGGCTTCCAGAGCTTTACACACCATATGCCCGCAAGCAACTATAGTAATATCGTTTCCTTCTGTCAAGGTTATTGCCTTACCTATCTTAAACGGTGTTTCAGATCTTAAAACCGGAACTTTTTCTCTTCCAAGGCGTAAATACACCGGACCCGGGATCTCAGTCGCCTGTTTAGTCGCCAAGTAAGCTTCCTCCGCGTCCGCCGGAACCACTACCGTCATATGCGGGATTATCCTCATTAAAGCGATCTCCTCCAATGCCTGGTGAGTCGCGCCATCCCCGCCGACAGAAATCCCGCCGTGGCTGCCGGCTATGTTCACATTAAGATCCATGTACGCTACGGAGATCCTTACCTGATCCCACGCGCGACCCGAAGCAAAAGCTCCAAAAGTACAAGCAAATGGTATTTTACCGGCAAGCGCCATCCCCGCGGCGGCACATATCATATCCTGTTCAGCCACTCCATGCGTTACGAATCTTTCCGGAAATTTTTCCCTGAACCAATGGGCCCTTACGGATTCCGTAAGATCGGCCGAGAGAACGACCACGTCTTTATTTTCCTCCCCTAAGTCCAAAAGGGCTTTTCCAAACCCATCTCTTGTCGCCTCTTTTCTGATCTTTTCTTCGGTCATTTAATTTTTCCTTTTTCTTTTTGACTTTTCACTTTTAAAAATATCCGCTGGGCGCGCGTACTACCTCTTTCACTTCCAGATGTTTTCTTTCAAGCTCATAAACATTATCCATACTGACTCTAAGCTTCACGTTTTCCAGCTGATCTTCCATCTCCAGGAAACTAAAATTTTTAAACTTGTATCCGTACACTACTGTATTAACTATCTTCAGTATTTTACCTATTTTTTCTTCTCTCAACTTTATTTCTTCATCGTCACTTTGATCCGAGATCTTAAACTTTACGATAAAAGCGTTTCCCACCTCGGTAGACACAAACAAACCCTCGGATGTTTTATATTTGAACTTCTCCGACAAATTTTTGTCAGAACGAAAATCCAGTTTTATCCTGTTTGATATCTGGTCGGCGAGAAACTCTTCTAATGTTATGTCCCTTATATAGAACTTGCCTCGCCAGTAACCGAAATCACTTAATTTAACCGGCGGACTCCTGAAAAATTCTTCAAGCACTTTTTGACGAGTATCTTCATCCACCCCGAGCTTGTTAAAAACTTTCTCTATCGTTCGTTCTTTTTTCGCCTGAGGGGTCAAATTTATGCTAAATAAAGTGCGTTTAAACGACTCGCCTCTGGATATATTGCGATACATGCTCCGTTTCACGTCTTCCACATACTTTATTATTACAACTTGCAGTTCCGGCAACCTCGCGTCCTGCGTTATAACGCAATAAAATTTTATATCGGCGTCCGTACTTAATACCACGCGTGAAGCTATTAGGATAAGATTGCTTATCTGATCCCATGCGTCTTCGCTTATACCCATATTCGCGTCCAGGAGGCCTTCCATGGGATGATATATGCTGATAGTCGAGCCGTCTACCGCGACTTCCACGTCCATGTCATATTCGATCTTACAGATCTTCTTGACCATCTCTGGCAGCTGTTCTTTAGGATAGGTCGGCACACACGCGGACAAAGAAAGCACAAGTCCTAAACAAAGTACACCTGATAAGCTAGCATAAATTTTCTTCATATAAATTGGCCCATTGTATTTAGTCCCCTGCCTTCACCCTTTCATCGCAATCAGGCTGTGTCGTAATTCGTTTTGCGGGTGGCCGCATACGATATATTGTAGGGGTTCGATTTATCGGACCCGATATAACGGGCTTGATGAATCAAGTCCCTACGTCAAATCAAATCCCCACATTATGACACAGTCTGAATGACAGGATCAACGTTTACGCGTTCTGATCCCACTCTACGTCCTGTTTTGGCATATCCGAGTCATACGCGGATTCTTCTATTCCAAACTCTTTGAAGATCGCTATTATTTCATCATACTCCAACTCTTCGCGTTTCAAAAGTTCCTTCCCGAACCTATCCAGGATCTCTACTTTATCCTTTAACACTTTTTCAACATCCTTCAAACATTCGGACATTATCGCGGCAATATCCGCGTTAAGTTTTACCTTAAGATCTTCCGAGAGCATCTCATGCAGTTCAGATCCGCGATTGTCGCGTTTTGTAAGAAGCAGGGTATAGTCGCCCAGGAGTCCGCTTTTCCCCATCCCAAAACGCCACACCATGCTGTAGGCCATGGACATGGCCTTGCTGAAATCGCTGCTAACACCTTCAGAGGTTGTGCCGTATTTCACCTTCTCCGCCACATACCCGGCCAACGCGGTTTTTATATCCGCGATCAAATGTTCCCTGCTATGAGACTGCATTTCCTCTTTCTCCGGAGACCAAACAACCCCAAGTGTTCCTCTTCTCGGGATTATGCTCGCCTTAAAAACACTTTTTGACGGCGCTTTAAGGAACGTAACGATCAAATGCCCCGCCTCATGGTATGCCGTCATCTCTTTTTCCCGCGGTGTCATTGTAAGCCTGTATTTAATGCCCAGATCAACGCGTTCAAAAGCCTCGCTTATTTCTTTTAACCCTATCGACATTTTTTTGTGCCGGGTAGCTATAAGCGCCGATTCCTTAACAATGTTGGCGATATCCGCCGGCGTTTTCCCGACAGCCCTCCTGGCAAGACGCCCCGTATCCAGGTCTTCTTCGGCCTTAACTTTTTTGAGATAAAAATTAAAAAGCGCTTCCCTGTCTTCCTGCGCCGGCTTGGTAACAATAAGTTTTCTATCAAAACGTCCCGGTCTTAAAAGCGCCTGATCAAGATGATGTTCCTGAGCATTAGTCGCGCCGATAACCACTATATTCTCGTCTTTACCTTTAAGACCGTCCATTTCGGCAAGCACCTGATTTAACGTACTATTGGTTTCTTGCCCTCCCATAAAACTGAACGATCTTGATCTCCCGATAGCGTCAATCTCGTCGATAAATATGATACATCCACCAAAGCCATACGCGAGATCGCGGGCTTTTTTGAAAAGTTTCCTGACACGCGAAGCTCCAACACCCACAAACACTTCCACAAATTCGCTCCCGGACATGGACAAAAACGGCATATCCGCCTCTGTCGCTATCGCCTTTGCCATATAGGTCTTTCCGCATCCGGGGGGCCCTAACATAAGGAGGCCTTTAACGACACTCCCGCCCATTTTTTTCACATCAGACCTGTCTCTTATCAGCTGTACCACCTCGGCCGCTTCCAACTTCGCCTCACGCATCCCGACAACATCATCCCAGGTAATAGAAACATCTCTTCCCTTGATAGGAGCCTTATCAAGTTTCGCGAACCCGCCGCGCATAAAAGTAAGATACATGAATACAAAAATACCGGCACTGATACCCGCCATAATAAATTGTATCGGCATAGTCGCGATCGTCATTTTTCTGTAGAAAGACTCCAGGGACATGAGCCCTATAACCGCGAGAACCAGCAAGAGGACTACTACAAAAATGACGATTATCATTACTTTGTACTGCCTGATGTACATCTTGATCTTTCTGCTCAGCATATAACCCGCTCCTTTATTATGTTTGTTTAGACTCATGCAAAACGCTATTTTTTTAACCAGACTGTGTCATAATGTAGGGGCTTGATTTATCAAGCCCGTTATATCGGGTTCGATGGATCGAACCCCTACAATATATTGTATGCGGCCGTCCGCAAAACGAATTACGACACAGTCCGAATGACGAAAGTTCCATTTTGCAGGATACTTATGTTTGTTTCGTCAGGGGACTGTCCCCGATCTGTCAAACTCAAACGGTCTTGTCCCCCGCTTTGTCCCGTGTCGACATATCCGTGTCATAAGCGGATTCTTCTATTCCAAATTCTTTGAAGATAGCTATTATTTCGTCATATTCCAGTTCTTCACGTTTTAAAAGTTCTTTGCCGAATCTGTCTAATATCTTTCTGTTGTCCCTTAAGACCCTCTCGACCTCTTTTTCGCAGGACTCTATTATCGCGGTAGTGTCTTCGTTAAGCACTATCTTGACGTCTTCCGACAACATTTCGTGTATTTCGTTACCGCGCATATCGCGTCCCGTAAGAAGCATGGTGTAATCTCCGACCAACCCCCTTTCACCCATTCCAAGCCGCCATACCATCTTATGCGCGATAGCCATAACCTTGTTAAAATCACTGCTCACACCCTCAGTGGTAGTTCCAAATTTCATTTTTTCAGCCAAGTATCCCGCCAACGCGGTTTTTATATCCGCCAGAAGATGCTCTTTGCCATGAGACTGCATTTCCTCTTTTTCCGGAGACCACACAACACCGAGCGTCCCTCTCCTCGGGATTATACTTGCCTTGAACACGCTCTTATACGGCGCCTTAAGAAAAGTAACTATCAGGTGTCCCGCTTCGTGGTATGCCGTCATCTCTCGTTCACGCGAGGTCATCGTAAGCCTGTATTTAATGCCTAGGTCAACACGTTCGAAGGCCTCGCTTATTTCTTTCAATCCTATAGCCTGTTTTCTGTGTCTTGTGGCTATAAGCGCGGATTCTTTTACTATGTTCGCGATGTCTGCCGGGGTTTTTCCTACAGCCCTCCTCGCTAATCGCCCGGTATCCAAACTCTTTTCGGCCTTTACCTTCTTAAGATAGAACTTAAAAAGATCTTCCCTGTCTTCCTGAGCCGGCTTAGTAACAATAAGTTTCCTGTCAAAACGTCCCGGCCTTAAAAGCGCCTGGTCAAGATGATTTTCCTGCGCATTCGTCGCGCCGATAACCACGATATTTTCTTCTTTTCCTTTAAGCCCGTCCATCTCGGCAAGAACCTGATTCAACGTACTATTGGTTTCCTGTCCACCCATAGCGCTGAACGATCTTGATCTCCCGATGGCGTCGATCTCATCAATAAAGATTATACATCCGCCAAAACCAAACGCTAGGTCACGAGCTTTTTTGAAAAGCTTTCTTACCCGCGAAGCTCCCACGCCGACAAAAACCTCAACAAATTCACTTCCGGACATAGAAATAAACGGCATAGCCGCTTCAGTCGCTATGGCTTTCGCCATATAAGTCTTTCCGCATCCGGGGGGGCCTAACATAAGAAGGCCCTTAACGACGCTTCCACCCATCTTTTTCACATTAGACCTATCCTTGATCAGCTGCACGACTTCCATCGCTTCCAGCTTCGCGTCATGCATACCGATAACATCATC
>JAJRVD010000090.1 GCA_024277375.1 Candidatus Omnitrophota bacterium
CCTCATTAAAAATAATCCGATGGTACAGCAGATTCTTCGACTCGGTCACTTCGTTCCCTCGCTCAGAATGACCGGTGTTGGGCTGATTCTCTGCGGAGAACTGAACTATTACAATAAATTTCCCGGGGAACTCTCTTTTTCGGGAGAAGATCCTGCGGAGTCAGATCGCATCCAATCTTCGCCTTGGGGATCTTTGATGAAGTATTTTCTGTTCTTTATGGAAACGTAGTTGCTCCATACCTTTCCCTCGTCTGCCTGTGAAAGCTGTATCTCTTTGATGGCATTGGCTTGGGAAACCAGATCATCTGTCTGGTAAACAATTGTCGCTTCGAGCGTTTTAGGCAGGACCGGCGACTGTTGTTCATACTCGCCGTGATGGCTCAATATAATGTGTTCTAAACGAAGGGACAGATCCAGAGGGAAATCCTGGATATTTTTTATCTTACTCATTAATATTTTGTGACCTATCGCGATATGTCCGAGGAGACCGCCTTCTATCGTATATTCAAGCTTTTTAGCGTCCAGTTCGAATACTTTCCCTATATCGTGAATGAACGCTCCGAAAATAACAATGTCTCTATCTGCCTCAGAATACAGATCACACATTTTTTCCGCAACACACATAACCTCGCGCGTATGTTCTATTAATCCTCCGATGTAAGCATTGTGCCAACTCTTTCCACCTATTCCCTCTCTAAAAGAAGCCATTAACGCTTCGTCATCCGTGAACTGTTTGGCTAATTCACTTATCCAGGGATTCTTTATGCCGACAAGGATCGAAAGAACCCCCTTATATATACCTTCCAGGTCTCGGGCTACACGCACCATGTCTTCATAATCAAAACTTCTATCGTCCGCTTTCGCTATGTCATCGACCTTAAGCTGTCTTTCTTCCCGGAATTTATCTACTGTTCCACGAACCCTGACAATATCTCCTGTTTCTACTACTTCATTAAATTTATCCGCCGCGTCCCACAAACGACCTTCAATTTTTCCAGACTTATCGGTAAGGGTCATCTCAAGATAAGGCTTATCATACTTTGTCAATTTCAGGTTTTTCTTTCTCAGCATAAAAACCGAATCGATCTGCTCGTTAACTTTGAATTCAGAAATAAATTTTTTACTCATGATGATCTCCTGTTTTTATATGTCGAATTCTATGGGTAGCCCTAATGGCATTTAGATCCTTCGACTCGGCCCTCCTGGCCTCGCTCAGAATGACAAAGGGGAGGCCCCTCGCCCTAAAACCTATCGCCTCTCGCCTAAAACCTAGTCACCCCAGCAAATACTATCATACTCACATCTGGCGCATCTGTTCTTACCATCTCTTTCAGACAATTTCTCAAACTTCAAGCTCTGAATATTATCCCAAGAAACCCTGATAACATCCTCAAGCTCCCGCACCATCTTATCCGACAATTCAACATCTATATCTTGAAACTCACCCTTCTCCATATCATATTTCTTTATCCCCCGAGAAACAGGCTCAAGAAACTGAAGCACACCCATATCTATCTTCAACTTCGTACCCAAACTATTGGATCTATCAAAAACCAACTTGTACGCGATAAGCTGCCTGTAATAATCATCACATTCCGGATCGGATAGATCCCAGGGGCCATTGTACTTAATTTTTTTAATATGATCATCCGGTTTACCGGTTTTATAATCTACTACCCTCACCGTCCCATCTACCAATACCTCAATTTTATCAAATTTCCCCTTAAACACTAACCCATCACAAATAGATATCCTAAGATCCTGTTCAAGGGACTTGGGCATTATCGATATCCTTGACTCCTTCGCGTACCACCTCTTAAGCGTTTGCAATCTATCTAAACACCAATTCACAATAGAATCGTTAACCCCTTGAAACTCCAACTCTTCCTTGAACAATCTCTCGAAGCTGGCAAACGACGGAAATTTTTTACTCACCATATATGACGCATATACTTCTTCCAACGCTTTATGAGCGCAATTCCCAAACGCAAGATGTTGGTTTTTTTTGCCCGGAAGACCCAAAACATAGTTATAGAAGAATTTACGCCGGCAATTTATATATGTATTCAGCTTGGTCGGAGTCATATCAAGACCGGACACCATGTCTTTAGTTAGATCTTGAGAAAACGCATGTGTTTCTTTTTGCTCCTTTTTCTCAAGAAATCGCACAAGAAAATCCTGTTCGCTCTCAGGCGCACCATTAACCTGGCTTAAACCCAAAGACGCTACAAACGGGCTTGTGATAGCCTTTTCCTTAGGAGCCGCCGTATACACTAAATGTGCTTTTGCTCTGGTAGAAGCGACATAAAAAAGTCTGAGTTCATCATAATATTTCAGAAGCTTGATTTTTTGTTTATCGTCAACGCGTTCTTTGCTTTTGTATATTTCCGGAGGCAAAGGCACCGTATCCGACTTTCCTCTGCTAGGCCAACTTTTTTTATCGAGACAAAATGGCATAAATACGGCATAGAACTCAAGCCCCTTTGACCCATGCGCCGTATATACCCGCACACCGTCCTGACTCATAGTTGCCAACTCGCCTTTTACAGGCATCCTCTGGACCTCACGCATATCCATTTCCTTCATAAACGCGCCAAGAGAAAGTGCCGGATCGGCTTTATCTGACAACTTGATCATATTTATAAAAGAAACTAAGGACCGTAGATCTCTTACCATAAGAAGCTCATTTGTATTATACGTGTTAAGAATAAAGCCATATAGCTTAATATCACCGATATACTGCATTATAATGTCATGTACCGGTCTGGTTTGCGCGTCACGTAACATCCTTTGTATAGCCCACGACACTTTATGCAAAGCGGTCGGGTTTTCCAGATCAATACTTTTCAAAACGTCAAGCTCTCGAGTGTCTTCTTCTCCCGGAGCGTTTTCCTCATCAACCGGGAAACTTCTGCAAAACTCACTAAACAAGTCTAAAGTCCGATACCTTTCGATATCACCTTTATTCCTTGCCTCGCGTTCAAGATCATTCACATAGCTAATAAACTTTAAGACATCCGCATGGACCGCACCCACATAATCGGACGAGAGGATCTTGTACAACAGTCTTTTTTTCTGCTGTATATTTTCCTGTTCAACATTCGCCAGCTCTAGAACATCCAGCATTTGTCGTACTCTCTTCTCACCCCTTATGTTTTCTTTCCCGTCAGTGGCATATGCTATTCCCTTCAGCTGAAAAGCATCAACTATCCTCTGTATTTGCGCTCTTGTCCGAACAAGCACAGCAATATTGTTATACGGTTTTTTTCTTTCCTCATCCGAGAGTGTTTCATCTCTCCGGATCTCCTCGGCAAGATCTTTGATCTTTCCAACAATATAATCGAGCTCTTCCTCCTCGGTCGAAAACTCTACGTACGCAATATTCTTTGTCCCAAAACCCCTAAAAGCTTTCAATTCCTTAACTGATACTCTTTCGTCGGAGGGCAACTGCTTTATGATATTACCGGAAAGCTCAAGGATTTCAGACGTTGAACGATAATTATCAGTAAGACTGACTTTTTTAAGATCCGGGAATTTCTCGCTTAAATTACGGAAATTTGACAAGGTAGCCCCCTGAAACCGATATATCGACTGATCGTCGTCACCAACACAGCAAATATTAGCTACTTGGGGATCTACTATAGAAAACAATAATTTTGACTGAATGCCATTGGTATCCTGATATTCATCTACCATAACATAACGGTATTGTTCCCGGAATGAATCAACAAGCTCCTGATTTTCACACAAGGCCTCAAGCGCAATAAGTATCATATCGTCATAATCTATCCTACCTCGAGAATCAAAAAGAACTTTACATTTTTCATCCTTCAACTTCTCATAATTATCATAGATGATACCCAATTCCTTCAAAGAAGCAATATTCTTATCCTCCAATGTTACCCCATTAGGAACAAGACGCGCTGCCTGTTCTATAAAATCCACAGGAAGGATACCTTCATTTTTAAGTTCGCTAATACGTTTCTCGATCTCAGTACGATGCATATAAGGCCGGCCAAACGGACGCAAATTCCTGATCCCTTTGGTATTGTCCAGAATGTACTCGATCGCTCTAACCTTTTCAACTTCTCCAAGCTCTATTTTATCCTTTATAAAGCTTATTGCCCCTTCAGACTCCAAAACAATGGAATTGGCAAAACCATGAAAAGTTTCAACAACAATATTATAGCCATCATGCCCTAATATAGAAGCCAACCGCTCTCTCATGGCGCGAGCGGCCGCATTCGTGAATGTTAGAATAAGTATGTTTTCAGGGTCTATTTTTTTCTTATGCAAGATATTTGCGGCACGCACAGATAACAATTGTGTTTTCCCGGTGCCGGGACCGGCCAACACCAAAAGAGGTCCATCGGTCGCATCGACGGCCTCTTTCTGTCGGTCGTTTAATTTACTATAGTGCGCTTGGAAAGAATTCATCTACTTTTTAGATATCTGAAAAATCGCGTTGAGGGCAAAAAGATTAGGCAAAAACTTTACTATACCATTTCCAGAGAGAAAGACACTTTTTTCAACAGTGATCCCCTCCCTCTTACAAAACATACTAAAATCTTTGGTAGCCAACGAATGAAAGTTCGGCGTATCATACCAGGAATACGGCAAGGACCGTGTTATCGGTACATGCCCGCCAAAAAAGATTTGAAATCTGGCCCTGATATAACAAAAATTCGGGAAACCGATTATAACTTTCTTCCCTATCCTTAAGGCTTCCAATATCGCTTCTTTGGGTTTGTGGACCTGCTGCATGGTTTGATTGAAAATAATATAATCAAACAACTTGTCCGGATATTCCGTAAGACCGGAATCAATATCTCCATGAGACACACTCAAACCCTTTTCCACACATCGGTATATGGCATCTTCGCTTATCTCTACACCCGAACCGGCGACATCCTTTTTCTCGGCAAGATACTCCAAAAGGTCTCCGTCCCCACAGCCCATATCCAGGACCATGGATCCCCCCTCGACCATGTCGCCTATTATTTTATGATCAAGCCTGAGCTCTTCTTTTGGTCTACTAATCATTTCTTAACTCTCTTGTATGTTTTTTCAATAAAATGTTTAACTAATTTGGTTTCTTCATTAAATTCCAGGAGAAAAGCATCATGACCGTAATCCGAGCTGATCTCACAATATGTCACATCGATACCGTTCATTTTAAAAGCTTTAACCAGATCTTTTGACTGACTGGGCGGGTACAGCCAGTCTGAGCTGAAGGCGATGACCAGAAACCGCGTCTTGATGCCTTTAAACGCCTGATGTAGTTTCTTATCCTGCTGAAGATCAAAATAGTCCATTGCTTTCGTAATATAGAGATATGAATTAGCGTCAAACCTTTTCACAAAACTGTCGCCTCTGTACCTCAGATATCCCTCTACTTCAAACTCAGTTGTAAACTCATACCCCAATTCTTCCTTTTTAAGAGCCCTGCCGAATTTATCTTCCATAGACTCATTACTCATGTAGGTTATGTGCCCTATCATACGCGCTACCGCGAGCCCTGCCGAAGGCTGTTCTTTCTCATAGTAATCTCCGCCCTGCCAGGTAGGATCTGTCATGATCGCCTGTCGACCGACCTCATCAAAAGCTATCTGTTGAGCAGAATGTTTATACGTTGTCGCGATCGGGATACAAGAAAGCACCTCATCGGGATACGATACCGCCCACTGCAAAGCCTGCATACCTCCCATAGAACCGCCGCAAACCGACAACAATTTTTCTATACCGAAAAAACTTAAAAGCTTCCGCTGAGCTTCTACCATATCCTTTATTGAGACTATAGGAAACCCCAAGCCATACGGTTTGCCCGTTTCAGGAGCGATAGAATTAGGTCCGCTTGATCCCTTGCACCCCCCTATCACGTTAGAGCAAACAACAAAATACTTGTCCGTATCAAAAGCTTTGCCCGGGCCTATCATGTCATCCCACCACCCGGGCTTTTTATCTCCCTGATGATAACCCGCCACATGCGCGTCTCCCGATAGAGAGTGGCATATTAAAACAGCATTTGTCTTATCGTCATTCAGCTCGCCATATGTTTCATACGCTATCTTAAGGGTTGAAATCTTAAGACCGCTTTCAAGGAGAAATTCCTCTCCATCCGGCATGTTATAATATTTTGTCTCCACAATGCCGAGACCTTCTATTTTTTCCATATCCTTTTTCGCCATCTATCCGTCCTCAGTCTAAATAATCCTTAAATAACCACGTACTTAAATATCTCTCCCCGGCATCAGGAAGAACTACAATGATGTTCTTACCTCTATTTTCTTCTCTTGAAGCTACCCGTACAGCCGCGGCTAAAGCCGCTCCCGAGGATATCCCAACCAGAACGCCCTCTTCTCTTGCCAGAGCACAAGCATATTTGCCCGCCTCATCATCAGAAACGGTTATTATCTCATCTAGTATCTCTCTATCAAGAACATCCGGAATAAAACCCGCACCAATACCTTGTATCTTGTGCGGTCCGGCGTCCCCACCGGAAAGAACAGGAGAAGTTTCAGGTTCAACCCCTATGATCTTTATCCCGGGTTTTTCTTTTTTAAGAACCTCTCCTACCCCCGTAATAGTTCCCCCCGTACCGATACCGGCAACAAAAATATCTATTTGCCCATCAGTATCCGTCAATATCTCACGCGCGGTAGTTTTTCTGTGGATCTCCGGGTTTGACGGATTGTTAAACTGTTGCGGCACGTACGAATTGGGCGTTTCTTTTGACAATTCTTCCGCCTTCTCAACGGCACCTTTCATTCCTTTTTCTCCCGGAGTCAGAACAAGCTCCGCGCCCAATATCTTCAAAAGCGCACGGCGTTCTACACTCATCGTATCCGGCATAGTCAGGATCAGCTTATAGCCTTTGGCCGCGCATACAAACGCGAGAGCGATACCGGTATTTCCGCTCGTAGGCTCAATAACAATAGATCCTTCGGTGATCTTACCATCCGCTTCCGCTGCTTCTATCATAGCAGCGCCTATGCGATCTTTAACGCTGGAAAGAGGATTAAAGGATTCTATTTTTAAGATTATATTCGCGGTCAGATCCTTTCCTATCTTGTTCAGCCTTACAAGTGGAGTGTTGCCTATAGTTTTCGTAATATCATCATAAATCCTCATAATATCCTCCTTAAACTTTCCCTAGTGCCTGTTCGAGATCATTAATAAGATCTTTTACGTATTCAATCCCTACCGACAATCGCACAAAATCTTCGGTAACACCCGCTGCTTCCTGCTCTTCACGTGTAAGTTGCTGATGCGTAGTTGAGGATGGATGAATAGCCAGACTTTTCGAGTCTCCGATATTCGCAAGATGGCTAAAAAGCTCAAGAGAATTTATAAATTTCTTTCCCGCGTCCAATCCGCCTTCTATTCCAAACCCTACAAGCCCTGAATACAATTCCTTATTGAAGTATTTCTTTGCCAGATCATATTGAGGGTGCTCCTTAAACCCCGGGAAGTTCACCCAGGAAACCTTCTTATGTCCCTTGAGAAATTTGGCTATCTCCATGGCATTCTGACTATGCCGTTCCATCCTGAGATGCATCGTCTCTAATCCCAAGAGAAAAAGAAACGCGTTAAACGGGCTCATACACGGCCCCATATCTCTCAAGAGCCCCACTCTGGCCTTTATCGCAAACGCTATATTCCCCATGCCCTCCATATTCCCAAAAGTTTCCATGAACTTCATCCCATGGTAGCTGGGGTCAGGTTCAGTCATACCGGGAAATTTTCCGTTATCCCAGTTGAAATTACCGGAATCAACTATAACCCCGCCAATAGAGTTCCCTGATCCGCCGATATATTTAGTACAGGAATGAACTACAATATCCGCGCCATAACGAATAGGGTTGACCAGAAACGGCGTTGCTACCGTATTGTCGATAACCAACGGCATGTCGTTTTCATGCGCTATCTTTGCGACATTTTCAATATCAAGCGTATCCAGCTTGGGATTACCGAAAGTTTCGGCATATACAGCCCTTGTTTTATCTGTTATAGCTTTACGAAAGTTTTCAGGATCCGCCGAATCGACGAAAACAACTTTTATCCCCAAATTGCGAAACGTGTGATGAAACAATGTGTTTGTTCCGCCATATAAACTGCTGGATGAGACTATTTCATCACCACTGGAAACTATGTTCAACAGAGAAAGCGTAATAGCCGCCTGTCCTGAAGCTGTCGCGACAGCGGCAGTACCGCCCTCAAGGGCCGCCATTCTTTTCTCCAAAACATCATTAGTGGGATTCATTAACCGCGTATAAATATTTCCGAATTTTCTAAGCCCGAAAAGATCCGCGGCATATTCTGTGTCCTCAAAAACATAGGACGTTGTCTGATAAATAGGTACCGCCCTGGATCCCGTTGTAAGATCAGGCGTGTAGCCCGCATGAACACCAAGTGTCTCCGGATTCCAATTTTTTCCGCTCACAACTTCCTCCTATTTTCATTTACTTTATGAATCCTGCAAAATGGAACATTCATCATTCGGGCTGTGTCTTAATTTGTTTTACGGATGGCCGCGTACAATATATCGGCGGATGGCCGCGTACAAGATAACGTAGGGGTTCGATTCATCGAACCCGATATAACGGGCTTGATGGATCAAGCCCCTACATTATGACACAGTCTGATTTAAAAAACAGCGTTTTTTATGTTTATACGTTTACTTTTTCATCCAATGTTCACGATTGTTCAGCCCTGAAACCCGCAAAGGCTCAATCCTTGTGTTTCTGCCGAAGATATACCCGGTCCCATAGAAGTTACGAACCCAATATACGGCTTCCTTCCAAAAATAATAAGTGATATATTCCCATAAGGGAGGTGATATTTTCCTGACCTCATATGTCACATAATCGTGATTCACCATTACCCTGACATAATGGAGAACTCCTCCATCGGCTTCCGGGATCTCGATGAGCATACCCCCTCCACCGGTGACTATATAGTCCACACCATCAAAATTTTCATGTTTGAACATGTGCTTGTGTCCGGAAAACACCATATCCACTTTATACCTTGCGAATAACTTCCGTACCCTGTAGGCCCAAGGGTGATTGTCGATATTATACCACTCCTGCTGATAAGGATCAAAGGGGGGTTTATGCATAGACACAAAAATGTGTTCGTACTCAGCACCCTTTTTGAGATGTTCTTCCAACCACACGAATTGTTCTTCGAGGAGCTGCCCTTCTTCGTTATCCAGAACTATGAAATACGAGTTGCGGTTACCAAAGGCAAATTCTCTTTCGCCGCAAAATTCGTCAAAAAACTTTCGGCTATCATGATTACCAATAGTTGTGATGAGGGGATATTTGATAAGCCGTTGGATCTTTTTGTACGCGACAAAATGAGACCGTTTTTTATCCAGGGCGACGTCTCCCACGTTCAGAACGAAATCAATAGGCACTTTACGGAATCTGTCTTCTCTGTTCATATGCCAGATCTCTTTTAACGTAGCGGCGTCATTAAAGATAAGACCGGCATGATTGTCACCGAAAATAATAAAAGAAAAATACGCGCCTTTATTGCCTTGAATCTTTTCCACATTAGCCGCGTTATTATCGCTCTTTCCGGCTCCTTGCATAAGCCAGAATGGGATAAGCGGCAAAAACGAAAAGACTACTACCAGAATTATTAAATTTCGGATGATTTTCTTCATATAATGTTAGCGCGAGATACTGAGTATCTCATACTTGATCACTCCCGCGGGGACTTCAATCTCCACAAGATCACCTGTTTTGTGCCCCAGAAGAGATTTTCCGACTGGAGATGAAATCGATATTTTGTCTTCCATCATATCCGACTCTTCTTCTGAAACAAGCATATAATCAAATTCTTCCTTAGTGTCCAGATCTTTGACCCTCACCGTTGCCCCTATTAGGGCTTGATCTTTGGGCATCGCGGCATCATCTACTATTTGCGCCCTCATCAAAGTATTTTCAAGTTGAGTTATCTTCTTCTCGTTCAAAGCCTGGGCCTCTTTAGCCGCGTCATATTCGGCGTTCTCACTTAGATCACCATGCGCTCTAGCCTCGGCAAGATCCTTCGCTATCGAACGTCTTTTCTCGCCCTTAAGCATTTCAAGATCCTGAATTATTTTCTCGCGACCCGCACGCGTTAACGGCACTCGTCCACTACTCATTTTATTGCCCTTCCCTTTTATTTATAATACGAAATCTAAGTTAGCCCATTGATTATATAGTAATATTGACCTTGTGACAAACAAAATCGCCTCCTCCGGCATCCCAATTCTTGACCTACAATTTGAGTAAGGACGGGGCGTATGCTCCGTACTGGCCATTTGGGGTCTGGCCCCAGAGCAGAGTCCAAATTATTGACCCCCATTTTTGGGTAGAGGAGAGGGTCCGCCGCGAGTTCTGGTTTTAAATTGGGGACAGTCCCCAATTTAAAAATGCATGTTTGAGCGCCGGCCCCTCTTCTCTACCCAAATACCCCCAAGAAGCGTTAGATATGAAATAGCTAGACTCCCGCCTCTTGCATTCCACTCGTTTAACATTAAACTTGAGAATAGAGAGACACCTCGTTCTTTGTATACAACTTATTTATCAAACGATAACGGCAAACTATTTGAAAGAATAGGACTGCAAAGCCTTGAGCCTAACTCCCCTATGGGGACACGGTTGTCGGGTTACCGAATTTGGTGCTTAGTGCGGACTCCATTTCCGCGCCTTCAGGCCCTATTTGTTCATACTTGCCTTTATCAATTAGGGTTTTTTCTTTTTCTAAAGGGAGGTAATGAAATGGAATCCGGTGCTTTTAAAAGTAAACTAAGATTACTCAATGTTCCAATAACGCTTACTCTGATATTTTATCTATTGTGTCCCTCCCCGCTTGCCCATTCCGAGGTAGCACTTCTCGCGCCTCAAAAGGGTATGTGTTATGTCACCTGGGATAGAGAACGTTTCGCTTCTGAATATTCCGACGCGTCATTAAAAAAATTATCTAAATTGGGTGTTGAATATGTTTCCATCTGCGTAACGTATTATCAGAAATCCTATGATTCCACAAAAATGAAAAGAACGGATGAGACACCCAGCAATAAGAGCTTAATACATGTAATTAAAAAGGCTCACAAACTTGGGTTTAAAGTCATGCTTAAGCCCCACATTGACCTGCTCAGCGGATTTGATAGCACATATTGGCGTGCGGACATAGGCTTTCACAATGAGCAGGATTGGAAGAAATGGTTTAAAGAATACGGAAAATTCGTCCAGAACTACGCCAGGATGTCAGAAAAGCATAAAGTGGAAATATTTTGCATAGGAACCGAGCTTTCGTTTACCACTCAAAGAGAAACTGAGTGGAGAAACCTGATCTCAAGTACTAAAAGCACATATTCAGGAAAACTGGTCTATGCCGCCAATTGGGATAATTTTAAAAATATCAAGTTCTGGGATGAACTTGACTATGTCGGCATAGACGCGTATTTCCCCCTTACTTATAAATTCTCCCCCTCTGTTGAGGAGCTCAAAGCCGGATGGGATAAATTGAAAAATGAGATCGAAGATTTTCACTCCCGGGTAAACAAGCCCATTATGTTTACCGAGATCGGCTATGCCAGCACTCAACACGCGCCATCTGAACCGTGGAAAGGCGGCTTTGGCG
>JAJRVD010000091.1 GCA_024277375.1 Candidatus Omnitrophota bacterium
AACAATAACAACCATTAGGGTATGCCATTTTTTTATTTTTTCAAAGACCTTATGCCAGATCCTTCGACTCGGGCTTCGCCCTCGCTCAGGATGACACTTCGAAAGTGCCCACAATATGTTACACTATCGAAAAACACAGAACATTGTATAAACTATACTAGTGAATCGTTACAGAACCCCTGGTTCTGTAACGGCAGCATAAAAGACTTATGCAAAATGGAATTCTCGTCATTCAGGCTGTACCATAATTTGTTTCGGGAATGGCCGCATACAACATATTGTAGGGGTTCGATTCATCGAACCCGATATAACGGGCTTGATGAATCAAGCCCCTACATTATGACACTGTCTGATTGAAAAAACAGAGTTTTGCACAAGCCTGGCAGCGTAAAAAAAAGGGAGGAAACATGAGCGGAAAATTATTCGGACAAATAGTTCTTTTGATGCTTATTGGCATGCTCATTATGTGTGCGGCAAATGTATACACAAAACGATGTGTGCTAAGATCTCTAAGGGGGTCTGCGCCGTAGCAAATAAGTAATTAATCTGTTCAGCTTTACAATTCTTGACAAGAGCGGTGGTTCAGAAACGTACCGCCTCCTCCTTGCATGTAACCTTTAAGGGTTCTGCAAAATGGTGTTTTTTGTCATTTTGTATTTCCCTGATAACTTTTAGAAAAAATGAGACTTGATAAGTTAAGTGACGATGAGATATTAGCATTTCGTTTTTGCGATCTCGATCTTAAGATCGAGGGGACTTCTGTAGAAGATGGGATCCGGCAACTTTACGAAGAACTCGATGCGAATAATATCATATTCCGGCCGGACTGTTACCTTGCCGACGAATGGCTGTGCCCCGACGGAGAGCCCGTTATCGGAATCGCTTTTTATCTCGCGCATCCGCGCCTTAAAAAATTAGAATATAAAATGATGCTGGAAGTGGAGGGAGGAACCAAAACTTCATTTATGCAGCTTCTTCGCCATGAAACAGGACACGCGATAAATTACGCGTATCTCCTGCACCGCAGAAAACGTTGGAAAGATCTTTTCGGACCTTTCTCCGCGGAATATCCCGAAAAATATAAATATAGACCATACAGCAAAAGTTTTGTGCGTCACCTGGGTGAATGGTACGCTCAATACCATCCTGACGAGGATTTCGCTGAAACTTTCGCGGTGTGGCTCGATCCGGAATCGAATTGGAGGGAAAAGTACAAAGGCTGGAAAGCTTTGGACAAATTGAACTATGTTGATCGGCTTATGAAAACTATCGATTCGAAGGGTCCTCGAAAATCCAATGGCTCCAGGCATTGGGTCGCCTCACGTATGAAAACTCGCCTGGGGAATCACTATAAAAAACGGCAAAAACTCTATGCGGAGAATTATCCCGATTTTCACGATTTCTATCTTAATAAAATATTTATTCCTCCATCGGGTGAAAAATCACCCAAAAAGGCATATAAGCTGCTACGGGAACACCGTAAAGAATTATTGAAGGATGTCGCTTCCTCGACCGGAGAGAGAAAGTACAGAATTAGCAGACTTTTGAAGGAGTTGGTCGGACGGTCTAAGGATCAAGGGTTGGAAGTCGGCTCTGATGAGAAGGGAGCTGTCGTTAAAACGGCAATTTATGTAACCGCGCAAATAATGAATTATCTTTACACCGGAAGGTATAAGAGAAAAAGATGAGCAAATTAAAGATTCTTGTTGTTTTTGATTCCGCGGGTACACCGCCTCGGGATCAGGACTTTACAGAGGAATTCAAAACTGAGGATTGGCTTACAGAAGCTGGTGTCATCAAGTCCCTGGAACAGCTTGGACATGTAGTTTCTACGCTGGGAGTATATGATGACATAACACTTGTCTCTACAGCCCTTGCTGAGAATAAGCCTGATGTTGTTTTTAATTTAACAGAAGTTTTCCATGGGAAAGCCTACTTGGATAAAAATTTACCGGCTTTTTACGAATTAGAGAAGATACCGTATACCGGTTGCGGTCCCGTAGCAATGACGATCTGTAACAATAAAGCCCTTACTAAAAAGATACTTACCTATCACAGAATAAAGACCCCAAACTTCCATATTTTTTATAGGGGTAAACGTATATGGCATCCCAAAAAATTAAAATTCCCATTAATGGTAAAGCCTGTACAAGAAGAAGCATCAACCGGTATAGCTCAGGCGTCTTTCGTTGAAAACGAAAAGGACCTGGCGGATAGAGTCACTTTTGTTCACGAAAAGTTTGATATGCCCGCACTTGCTGAGGAATACATTGATGGGCGTGAACTCTATGCCAGTATAATCGGTAAAAAACAGCTCCACATATTTCCCCTGCGTGAAATGAAATTTGATGAAGTCCCTGAAGATGAACCTAAGCTGGCCACGTATAAAGCAAAATGGGACAAGAAATACCGTCGAAAATGGGGGATAAAGAACGAATTTGCCGGACGTCTGCCCAACGGAACATCCAAGAGAATAGAAAGTATCTGCAAAAGGGCCTACCGGGCGCTTCTCCTTGACGGATATGGCAGATTTGACCTGCGTCTTACATCCGAGGGGGAAATATACATTATCGAGGCTAACGCCAACCCCGCGCTTACAATAGATGACGAATTCGCTGAGTCTGCCAAAAAAGAGGGGCTCTCATACGATAAACTTCTCCAGAAGATATTAAATTTGGCATTTCAAAGACAGCTACCGGAAAAAAACAGAAAAAAGTAAACCTTTTTGAAGAAATTTCGTCTAAATAAGTGTAAACCACGAAACGTAATTTAGACGAAAGGAGGGCAGTAAAATGAAGAACACACTCATTAAACAAACAGGGTTTTTGTTCACGGTTTTGATAGCGCAGATAGGTTTTAGCGTTTTTACTGTAACCGCGGACGCGGAAGATACGGCCATTCAATCAACAGAACAAATACGGGCAGAAAATGAGAGGCCTCATGCGCCGACGAAAGAGACATTGCGGAGGTTACGTCGGTTGCGCGAGGAGGATCCGGAAAAGTTCAGGGAGGCTATTCAGAAACGCAAAGGCAAGCTCAAAGAAAAGCTTGTGCACTTGAAAGAGAATAATCCCGAAAAGTTTAAAGAGATCATGGGAAAACGCAGGGATAAATTCAGGGAAAAACTTGAGTATTTAAGAGAAACGGATCCTGAAAAATTCAAACAGGCCGTCGCCAAAAGAAGATCCAATTTGGAGGAACGCTTGAGCGCGCTGAAAGACAACGACCCTGAGAAGTATCAGGAACTGCTGGGAAGAAGGAGAGAACGTCTTGAACAGTTAAGACAAAAGGATCCCGTGAAATACAGCAGATTTCTAGAGAAACATCCTCGCGTTCGAGACCGGATGGAGGATGTATATGACAGGCGAGAGGACTACTGGGACCGGGCGGAAGATATCCGCGACCGGCGTGAAGATGTTTTTGACCGCGCTGAAGACGTCCGTGACAGACAGGAGGACATTATCGACCGCAGAGACGACGTGATAAAAGATCGGGCAATGGATAGATTGACGGATGCCCGTGCTGACGCTCTGGAGGACGGGGATACCGATAAAGTAAGACGATTGGACTCGAAAATCCATGATCTACAGGAAAATATCCGCAGGGACAGGCGTGAGGATGTATGGGATCGCGCCGAAGACATACGTGACAGGAATGAGGATGTCAGAGACCGAAGAGAAGATAGGTATGATAGACGTGAAGACGTTAGAGACAGAAGAGAGGACGTACGGGACAAGTGGAATGATGTTCCCGGAGACGGTCGAAGACATCCCCCGGTGGGCTTGAAAAAGCGTGCCGGCGCGAAAGAAGCATACATAGCGGGTAAGAAGTATCCACGTGCCGCGAAAGAGTTACATAGGAAAGGCGCTAAGCATCCGGAAGCTACGAAACGAGTTTATCGTGCGGGTAAAAAACATCCGGATAAAGTAAGGAAATTATATAAAAGAGCTGACGGTCATCCAAAGGCGGTTAGGAACGGCTATAAAAAGGGAAAATCACATCCTGGTCGCGCGAAAAAGGCGATAGGTAAACATCGTGGAGGAAAAGCCAAAGGTCGTAATACCCGGACAAAAGTTCGTGGTAACAAGGTAAAAAGACGTTAGTAAAAAGGCCTTCAATAATGAATGAGTATGCTGGAAATACCATAGTCGAAGAGATTGTACGGGGAGACCGGGATGCTTTTCGCGTCCTGGTCTTCCGGTATAAAAGTAGAGCCATCAGTGTGGCATATTCGTTCTGTGGGAACTATGAAGACGCGAAAGATCTTTCTCAGGAAGCGTTTTTGAAAGCCTTCAGAACTATAAAATGTTTTCGAGGTGGATCAAAGTTTTATACCTGGTTCTACAGAATATTGGTTAATATATGCAAGGATCACCTGCGGCGCAGAAAAAGGAACAAAATCATCAGTTTCTCCGTGAGATTTAAAGGCGGCGATCCGCAGGCGGGAACGGAAGACATCTTTGAAAGCATTGCTTCAAAAGAACCGGGGCCGGGACAGGTTCTTTTGAACAGGGAGCTGGGCGCCCGGCTGACGAAAGCAATACGAACATTGCCGGAAAAGCAAAGAACGGTATTTGTTCTGAAGAACATACATGGTTTTACTATAGCCGAAATTGCGGAGATCATCAGATGTGCCACGGGCACCGTAAAGGCACATTTGTTCAAAGCAACCGGTAACCTGCGAAAAAGGCTGGAACCATTGGGAGGTAAAAATGAAAAACTCTGAATGTGAATATATAGAGGAAGAACTTACCGCGTATTGTTACGGCGAACTTGATCCACTGAGAGCGGAAACACTGGAAAGTCATCTTATGCTTTGTGCAAAATGTACATCCGAAGTAAAAAAAACCAGGGAAGCTCTTTCTTTGATAAATGGTCGGAAATTAAAGAGAATTCCTTCGGAGATGCTTTTAAATTACGAAGATGAGATAATGCTCAAACTTGACAAAAAAAGGTCGAGGGCTTCAA
Source organism: Candidatus Omnitrophota bacterium (assembly GCA_024277375.1). Lineage (GTDB taxonomy): Bacteria > Omnitrophota > Gorgyraeia > Tantalellales > Tantalellaceae > JAJRVD01. The sequence goes on from JAJRVD010000091.1 coordinate 4,969, forward strand.
TGTCGAGGCTTCATCACCTTGAAGACCTCTTTTCCGGAGTGGTAGTTGGTATTCGATCTATCCTTTCTCCCTGGAAGTTTATACCCGCTGTAGTTGTTCTGTGCGTGCTTTTATTTGCTTTTTCAATTACAAAAGATAACATTTTCGGCACGACGGGATCAATTGATGACAACTTTCTTTTTCTTGAACAATTGGGGATCAGTGCGAATGACATTTATCTGGATGCTGATAGCGAGGTGTTGGCTGAAGCGATCAGGTATTCAGACACAATTGTTCTTGCTCAACTTGATGCCGATCCCGACCTTGAAGAACTTCTCAGTGACTTGGAATTGTTACAGGCCCTGGACGAAGAACTCGGTGACGACACCGAAGGCCTCTTTGATGAATTAGAGCTCCTGTATGAACTTGAAACAGCCACCGCCTAAACAAGAGAGGGAAGAAGGGGGACAGCCTCCTTTTGCCCAAAAGGAGGCTGTCCCCCTCTTGTTAAAAATAATTGTAAAATCGGTATCTTAAGGTATAATACCTCTAAGAGATATTTCCAGAAATAAAGACTTGTGCAAAATGGAATTCTCGTTATTCAGGCTGTACCGTAATTTGTTTCGCGAATGGACGCATACAACATATTGTAGGGGTTCGATTCATCGAACCCGATATAACGGGCTTGATGAATCAAGCCCCTACATTATGACACAGTCTGATTGAAAAAAAACAGCGTTTTGCAGAAGTCTACCAGAAATAAAAAAAGGAGAAAAAATGCCGACAATTACGGTAAGCGGTCCGAAAATTACAGAATTAGATACAAAGAGAAGCTTGGTAATGGAAATAACTAATGCGGCGGTTAAGGCATACAAACTTCCAAAAGATATCATTGTAGTGGTTATTAAAGAAAACGCGCCGGAAAACGTGAGTGTCGGCGGGGAATTGATCTGTGATAAACGGTGCAATAAATAAAATTATGAGCACGGCATGCCGTGTTCATACCCAAGAATAATAAGGAGCGTACAAAATGGAAAACAATACTGTGACAATGGAGACCACTCAGGGCGCTATTGAAATCAAACTTATGCCTCATATCGCGCCAAAGGCCAGTGAAAATTTTACTAAACTTTCCGAAAAGGGATATTATGATGGGTTAATATTCCACCGGATAATAAAGAACTTTATGATCCAGGGCGGCGATCCCACGGGAACAGGATCCGGTGGCGCCTCTCTCTGGGGAGAACCTTTTGAAGACGAAGTTACAGACTCGGTTAAATTTGATAAACCGGGAATCCTCGCGATGGCAAACGCGGGACCTAACACCAATGGAAGCCAGTTTTTTATTACGACTGTTGAAACCCCGTGGCTCAATATGAACCATACCATATTTGGAGAGGTAGTTTCAGGGCATGATGTCATTCAAAAACTTGAAGCCATAGAAACTGATAGTTCTGACAAACCCTGTGAAGAACAAAAGATACTGAAAATAAACATACAATAGAAGGAATAGGGGGGACAGCCTCCTTTTGGGCAAAAGGAGGCTGTCCCCCCTAATTTATTATGGTAAAGGACTCTGATGCCCACAGGGCAAATAAAGAATCTTTCCTGGAGGCTGCGGATGGACAATATCTGGGCAGTCTGAATCCCAACCGAATGGACCAGGACTCTGTTTTTAACTCATTTAGCGTATATGGGAATAAGTTTTCTCCCACGTCAATTTTTTGTCGATCCAGTGCCTATGGCAACTGGTTTTCACCACAAAGTCCATACAATTTCTTTACCAAAACTCCTCCTAAAATATACTTTATGGGTGAGTTTTATGCGTATTTAACGGTAAATCGTACTATAAAGAAGCGAATGCACCCACGAAATATCCTATTTTGGGCAAGAAATAATGTGCCTTTTCAGCTTGCCAATCAGATGGATTCCGAACAATGATAGGGACAGCCTCTTTTTGGCCAAAAAGAGGCTGTCCCTATCATTGAATATGTTTTTTATTGACATTTAGCGTAATAAGCCGTAGGATATGTAAGCGCTTACAATGTAGTGACAAACCTAACCGAGGTCTGCTACCTTATGCAATACAAAAAACTCGAAGATATCGCCCGAGAACTGAAAATATCAACTGCTACAATTTCCCGCACGCTCAATAAACATACCGAGCACTTGGTTAAAGAAGAAACCAGAAATAGAATATATGAATTCATCAAACATACGGGCTTCAAGCCCAACCTCAAGGCCAGAGGGCTTGCGACCGGCAAGTTGACGGACTTATTTTTAGTCATTTCCCAGAACGAAGATTCCATTTTTTATGATCAATATTTTTTTAACATCATGCGAGGGATACAGGATGTTATAATAGGCACCGAATATTCTCTAAATATTTTGACCATTGATAATGATTTTACACATGATCAAATATATGATATCCTGATGAATCAGGAGACAGCCGGCTTAATTCTTTCTCCGTATTGTTCCTACCTTGATTTCCCTTTTGACGTAGTCAAAGACTATAAATGTCCTATCATTACCTTAGACAGCAGTATAGCGTCTAAAAATGCTTATAGCGTACGTTTAGATCACTTAAATGCCGGATATAAGGGTGCACAGCACTTATGGGAGAACGGTTATCGAAATTTTACTATTATTTCTGATGCAAGGCGCTCATTGCATTCAACACTACGCAAGCAGGGATTTTATAGATTCTTGAGCGAAAAAAATGAATCCGACTACGATGTAGTAAATTTCGAACATATTTTAAGCCATGTATCCGCCGTTTCCGCGCTTCAAGAAGTGCTTAAAAATACCCAATCACCGGTAGGGGTTTTCGCATTGAGTGATGAGATAGCGACTGGTATGATAAACAATTTACATAGGCACACTGGCCTGGAATGTCCAAAAGATATTGGGATATTAGGCTTTGATGGTCTCAGGATGGGGCAGTATACGGTACCACCTTTGAGTTCAGTGGCATTTCCGTTCAGGGAAATAGGGCGGATTATTGCGCATGTACTCATACGAGCTATTGGAGGAAAGAAAACGGAGCGAACACATACAGTGCAGGCAAGCGTAACAGATGGAGGATCCTGCTAAAGAAATATTTTTTTACCCAAAGATGTAATCGCTTACAGTAAGCGCTTACATCCGGGGCTTTAAAGGAGGTGTTAGATGTTTACAGGAAAAGAACTCAATGTGCTCAAAGCTTTGGTAGAAGGTGAAAATATTGAAACAAAGCAGTGTAGAAATAACCAGACTGCTGAAGTTATTGATTGCTACCAAGACACATTGTCCGGAATTTCCAGCAAACTATCTGCTATGAAAATGGAAGAGATCTCTATTTGGTAGTCTGAAATACCTGAAAACAAGGGAACTCTAGTCGAATAAGGACTACAGATATATCCTTAGCTGCAAAACAAAAAGCTTTCAAAAGTTTACCAGCGGAAAGAATATTTAGATCCTAAAGCTTTTTTTAAGGTAAAGCACCTCAATAAGCATCGAAATACAACAGCCATGCTACACACAGTATCTTAATATTTGTAATAGTCCAGTTCTCCGCAGAGAATCAGCCCAACACCGGTCATTCTGGTCAAGTCGCGCAAGGGAGTCTCACCCCTGCGCTCTCACAGAACCGTACGTGAACCTCTCGATTCATACGGCTCTTATCGTCTTTAAGCCTTGGGGAGTATTATAGTATATGTTATTGTATTTAACCGTTCGCCATAGTCTTTCAATAAACACATTGTCCAACGCTCTTCCTGTTCCCGTCATGCTTATCAATATCCCGTTCTCCTTTAGCATACCGGTAAACGCTTCACTTGTAAATTGCGATCC
>JAJRVD010000092.1 GCA_024277375.1 Candidatus Omnitrophota bacterium
GACGAGATAATGTAGGGGCTTGATTTATCAAGCCCGAAAAACCCCATTTAGGCGTTAGCGGGGCAGATAGATTTTGAACGGTTTTATGATGAATGATTTTTGTGCCGGGTTCGATAAATCGAACCCCTACGGGTGTGGGAATAACATATCACAAAACGGGCCTTAAAAAGAGTATTCATATGAACACTGATCCATGCGGCATATTAGTAGTGGACAAAGAAAAAAACATGACAAGCCATGATGTCGTGTATCTTATCCGGAGGCTATATTCTATCAGAAAAGTAGGGCATGCCGGTACGCTTGACCCCAACGCTACGGGTGTACTTGTGATGCTTTTGGGAAAAGCCACAAAGCTTTCGAATAAATTTTTGACCGAAGACAAAGAATATTTGGCGACGATGAAACTTGGAGAGAGAACCGATAGCGCCGACATAGAGGGCGCGATCATCGATATGAGGGAAGTGGATGTTACCGAAGAGACTATCAAAAAAGTGATATCCGAGTTTCATGGCGAGATAGAACAGGTGCCGCCGATGGTCTCGGCAAAAAAGATCGGCGGAAAAAGATTGTATCAGTTAGCGCGTAAAGGTGTTTCTGTGGAGAGACCACCGGTGAAAGTTTTCATAAAGGAGATAGAGGTGGAAGAGATCGATATTCCTCTTGTACGGTTTCGGGTGGCATGCGGCAAAGGAACTTATATAAGACAGTTGGCGGATGATATCGGGGAGCGTCTCGGGTGTGGAGCTCATTTAGTTGAATTAAGACGTACGAGGTCCGGTGAATTTTCTATTGAAGACGCGATCACGCTTGAAGATCTCCGCAAAATGAACAAAGACGAATTAGATGAAAGTATTACACGGGTATAGAAATTTAAAGAGTGAACTTAAGGATCCTATAATCGCTATAGGGATATTCGATGGCATACATCTGGGGCACAAACGTGTCGTAAAAAAGGTGTTGGCATCGCGCGAATCCGGTAGAGATAAAGTGATCCTTACGTTTGATCCGCATCCGCAGGCTGTTCTCGCCCCTGAAAAAACCCCGCCCAGAATTATGTCGCTGGAACACCGTTTGTACATTCTTGAAAAAATGGGATTGGACGCGGTAGTTGTAATACGTTTTTCCGAGTTTTTGGCGCTGATGTCTCCGGAAGATTTTATAAAAAAGGTCATACTGGGTATCGGGGCCAGAAAGGTCTATGTGGGCAGTAATTTTCATTTCGGTCGTGGAAAAGAGGGAACCGTCGAGATGTTCAAGAAACTCGGAAAAATGCATGGCATAGATGTTCGTATTGTGCAACCGGTGAAAAATCAGGGCAAGGTTATCAGTAGTACGTGGCTAAGGAGTCTGATCTCCAAGGGTAAATTAGAAAGAGCCGCAAAGCTTCTCCGGCGTCCGGTATCGGTTTTGGGTACGGTCGTGAGGGGTGATAACCGTGGTACGGACCTGGGAAGACCCACGGCGAATATAGATCCTCATCAGGAAGTTATACCTCCTCCGGGGGTGTATGCCGTAAAGGTGGATATATCCGGGAAGATACGTAATGGTGTGCTGAATATCGGGTTTAAACCCACATTTTACGGCAGTAGGTTAAAAAAGAGAAAAGAGCCGTATTTGGAGGTCCACATAATGGGGTATAAGGGGAACCTCTACGGACAGTCCCTGGAGATCTTTTTTATCAAGAAACTGAGGAACGAAAGGCGCTATAAAAAGTCCGAAGCCCTTATGCGGCAAATAGATAAGGATGTTAAGAGGGCTGAAAAGGTGCTTAGCGGTGACAAATTACTTTGGAAGATAAGGCGGTATAAGTACTTGTGATCGTATTATGTATTTACAAAGTCCCTATTATATGTTAATATGGGCTCTGGTAATGGAGGACTTTTAGCGGTTCCGGAAGCAGGCGGGGTCTTAAACCCCGTCTTTTTAAGTATAAGCAAACGAAGAGATGTCAGAGAAGATAGAGTAACATAGAGCAACGTAGAGTAGAGAGGAGGTGAGATGTATGTCGATCGTAAAGGAAAAAAAGCAGGAAATTATCAATGATAACAAAAAGCATGATTCGGACACAGGTTCTCCTGAGGTTAAGATCGCTATTTTGAGTGAGCGTATAAGCAACTTAACGGGACATTTCAAGAAGCATAAAAAAGATCACCATTCACGTAGAGGTCTTTTGATGATGGTAAACAAGAGAAGAAAACTGCTCAGTTATCTGAAGAAGAAAGATAACGACAGATACGCAGAAATAATCAAGAAACTCGGGCTTAGAAAGTAAGAGCGATTTTCGTAAATGTTGGCGGAACAAAAGGAATGGTAAACATAATGGAAGATGTAAGAGTAAAGATCGGTAGCGAAGAGCTAATTATTGAAACGGGTAAACTGGCGAAACAGGCCGGCGGTTCTGTAACCGTGCAATACGGTGGAACCGTGGTGCTTGTTACGGCGTGTTGTGCGAAGAACGCCAGAGAAGCAATGGGCTTTTTCCCATTAACGGTTGAATACCAGGAAAAAACATTCGCTGCCGGTAAAATACCCGGTGGGTTTTTTAAGAGAGAAGGAAGGCCTTCTCAGAAAGCGATTTTAACCTCAAGGATGATAGATAGACCTATTCGTCCGCTTTTCCCGGATGGGATGTTGAACGAGGTGCAGGTCATAGCCAGTGTTCTCTCTACTGATGGCAAGAACGACTCCGATGTATTGGCAATGATCGGAGCTTCAGCGGCTTTGACCATATCTGAAATACCTTTCGCGGGTCCTATCGGGTGTGTGAGAGTAGGTGTGGTTGGTGAGGATTTTGTTGTGAACCCGACATTTGAGCAAATGGAAGAAAGCGATCTGGATGTTATCGTGGTCGCTAACGAAGAAAGCGTTATCATGTTAGAAGCAGGAGCCGATCAGGTATCTGAAGATAAGATGCTGGACGCTATCAAATTTGGCCATGAGAATCTTAAACCGCTTTTGAAACTCCAAAAAGATCTGCAGAAAAAAGTAGGCAAGAAGAAAAGAGAAGATATAACCGTCGCCGAGATAAACGATGAAGTGTATCAGAAGATCAAAGTCGAAGCAGCCGCTAAGCTTAAGGATATACTCCAAGTCAAGAGCAAGCAGGAACGTATGGAAGTCCTGGATGAGTATAGGGCACAGCTTATCGAGCAAGAAGATCCGGATGGGGAAAAAGGACTTGAGAAAGATATTAAAACCGCTTTTCACAAAGTCGAGAAAGATGTTGTCAGGGACGTTATACTTAATGATCAAAAACGCATCGATGGTAGAAAGTTTGACGAGATCAGACAATTGGACTCAGATATAAACATTCTTCCGCATACTCATGGTTCGGGTCTTTTTACCCGTGGTGAAACCCAGGCTCTGGCTGTAACCACATTGGGTACCTCGGCTGATGAGCAGAGGATAGACGCGCTTGAAGGTGAAACTTTCAAAACGTTCATGCTTCATTATAATTTCCCGCCGTTCAGCGTCGGAGAAACAAGACCTATGAGAGGTCCCGGAAGAAGAGAAATAGGACATGGCGCGTTAGCTGAAAAAGCATTGCTGCCGATCTTGCCTTCGAATGAGGAGTTTCCCTATACCGTGCGTGTAGTTTCAGAAATACTTGAATCTAACGGGTCAAGTTCTATGGCTACGGTTTGTGCCAGCTCAATGTCTCTTATGGCCTCGGGTGTTCCGATAAAAAGCGCGGTAAGCGGTATAGCGATGGGCTTAGTGAAGGAAGGGGATAAGTACGCTATCCTCACTGATATTGCCGGCGCGGAAGATCATCTGGGCGATATGGACTTTAAAGTTGCCGGAACAAAAGACGGTATAAACGCGGTACAGATGGACCTCAAGGTTGAGGGTATAGACTACAACATCATGAAAGAGGCTTTCCAGCAGGCAAAGAAAGCCCGACTTCAGATTCTTGACCACATGACCAAAACTATCGGGGCTCCGTCCGAAGACATGTCTCCGGACGTGCCGAGGATAGTTTCTATAAAACTTCCGACAGATAAGATCCGGGAGGTCATAGGTTCCGGAGGTAAAGTGATCCGCGGTATAATCGCTGATACCGGAGCTGATATAAACATCGACGATGACGGTATATGCCAGGTTGCTTCCTCGAATAAGGAGTCACTGGACGCGGCCGTTGAGATAATTAGTGGTATCATCGCCGAGCCTGAAATTGGTAAGGTATACGACGCTACGATAGTTAAGCTAATGGATTTCGGAGCTTTTTGCGCGTTTATGCCCGGCAAAGAAGGCCTTGTACATGTTTCGGAACTCTCTAAAGAATATGTTAAGAACGTCGCGGACGTTGTTAAGGAAGGCCAGGAAGTTAAGGTCAAAGTTATAGGCATAGACGATCAGGGCCGCGTTAAGCTTAGCATTAAAGCAGTCGAAGAGGGTGAAGGCTAATTGAGTTCATAGTTAATAGTTCGGCGTTCATAGAATATGGCAGACGGGGTTTAACTCCCAGTCTGCTTTGTTAATAATCAGTAGGAGCGGCTTCTGGCCGCGAACAATAGAATTGTTAAATTGAAAAAGATAAAACTTAAAATAAAGCGTAAAGAAGACGCGAAAGATTTTCCTATCCCATTCTACGCTACACCGGGTTCCAGTGGTGTGGATCTTTATGCTGATGTGCGGGATGAACAAATCCTTTCCCCGGGTGAAATAAAACTTATATCATGCGGTATTTACATCGAAATGCCTAAGGGGTATGAAGCCCAGATCCGCCCCAGAAGCGGACTTGCTTTAAAACACGGCATAACTTTGGTAAACACCCCCGGAACTATCGATAGCGATTACAGGGGTTTGATCAATCTTATTGTTACCAATCTCGGGAAGGACGATTTCGTTATAAAGCGCGGTATGAGGCTCGCGCAGATGGTTATACGCGAAGTTACCCGTGCCGAATTCATAGAGGTCGACGAGCTTGGCGATACTGTACGGGCTCACGGCGGCTTCGGTCACACCGGAATATGACTACATCCCTTGCTGTCATTGCGAGGAGCAATTAATTGCAAGCGTGGACATGTACAAGATATTGTAGGGGTTCGATTCATCGAACCCTTTATAAAGGGCTTGATAAGTCAAGCCCCTACGTTAACATATGACTACAATAGAATCAATTATCTCAGGTTTTGTGCAGGGCATTACGGAATTCCTGCCAATTTCAAGCTCAGGTCATTTAGTGCTTTTGCACAACTTTTTTGGTCTCGCGGAACCTGAGCTCCTTTTTGATCTATGTCTTCACCTGGGAACCCTTTTAGCGGTAGTTTTATATTTCAAAAAAGACATTATCCGTCTTATCGTAGAGAAAAATATCAACTGGTTCATATGTATAGCCATCGGAACTATCCCGGCTGTTGCCGTGGGACTGTTGTTTGAAGATAGAATAACAGTCTTTTTCGCGGATGCTCGTAAGATATATTTCATGCTTTTAGTGACGGCACTCGTACTGTTTATCGGTCACCTGAGCCTGAAGAAAAGAAAGGAACCTCGCAAGGATATCCGTCCGGTCAATTCTTTGATAATTGGTATTTCCCAGGCATGCGCGCTTCTGCCGGGTCTTTCAAGAAGCGGTATGACCATATCGACCGCGCTTGTTAGCGGGGTAAAGATGGAAGAAGCCTATAAATTCTCTTTTCTTTTGTCGATTCCTGTCGTTTTGGGCGCGGTAATGTATAAAATGCTGACTCTGGACGCAGGTGTTATTTCTTCCGCTAATTACGTGAATTACATAGCCGGTACATTGACGGCATTTATCGTCGGGTTCGCGAGCCTGCATATATTATGGAGGCTAATTAAAGGCAATAAGGTATTTATTTTTGCTATATATTGCTTTTCAGTGGGCATAACAGGTATACTACTTGGATAAACGGTGAATAGCGAATGGTGAATGGTAAATACAGGTGTTTAGGGGAGAGAACTCAACACACTGTCATTCTGAGGCCCCAAAGTAAACAATCATTATGGATCAGACGAGAAAAAACGAAATAGTAGCGGTCGCGCTCTTCGCGGCGAGCCTTTTTTTATTTTTGAGCCTTTTCACGTTCAGTGAGCAGGACCTTTCTTTTTATACAAGCAGTCCTAACGTGGCTTCAAGAAATGCCACAGGTATAGTCGGTTTATACTTAAGCGGTGTCCTTTTGTTCTTTATGGGCAAAGCTGCCTATGTAGTTCCTTTTCTGGTCTTCTTATGGGGTATTTCACGTATTCTGCAACTCGAGCCCAAAAAGATATTTTTCAAAGTTTTTGGAACGATAGTTCTGGTAACAGCTGTAAGCGCGAGTTTGAGTATGCTGTCAGATTCTTCAAAGTCTATGGCTTTCACTCAAGGGGGCCTTATCGGTTCGATCGTTTCCGGGGTTCTTCTTGAATACCTGGGAGCCGTGGGCGCTACGGTATTTATTGTCGCGATAATCATCCTTTCTCTCCTTGTCGCTACGGAGTTCCTTATCATGCCGATAATTATAAGCACGTATAGATTCCTCGCGGGTCTGGTGGAGAACGCAGGTGACTGGCTCTCCGAGAGGCGTGAGGACGCGGTCTCGGCGGTAAAGGATAACCGGGAGAGAGTCAGGTCCGCTAAAGAAGAGATCGCGAGGAAACTTGATACTATCAAACAACAGGTAGCGGAAGCCAAAAAGACAACGATGGCGGAAAGATCTAAAACCAGACAACGTGACGAGGAACCTAAAATAGTAAAACCTAAAGTGGCGAAAAAAGCACCTGTTGAGGTAGCTGTTCGCGTTGCGCCTGTTTCTGATGTTGAAACGGGCGAAGAGATCGAATACGAACTTCCCGGAATAGATGTGTTGAAAAAACCTCCCAGGGTCAACCAAAAGGACAGGGAAGATGATCTTAAAGCAAAAGCGGCTACTTTAGAGCGAACGCTTTTGGAGTTTGGTGTGGAAGCTAAAGTAGTTAAAATTAATCAGGGTCCGGTTATAACCATGTATGAACTGGAGCCCGCCGTAGGTACAAAGGTAAACAAGATCACTTCTTTAGGTGACAACATCTCGCTTGCGATGAAGTCGGCCAACATAAGAATAGTCGCTCCGCTTCCGGGTAAGGGTACGATCGGGATAGAGGTTCCGAACAAAAAAAGCGAATCAGTATTTCTCAGGGACATACTTGAAACAGAAGAATATGAAGAAGAAGATTCCCCTTTGAAACTCGCCCTGGGTAAAGATATATCAGGTGCCCCGGTCATTACAGACCTTACGAAAATGCCGCATCTTTTGATAGCGGGTGCCACGGGATCCGGCAAAACCGTATGTATAAACTGTATAATTACCAGTCTTCTGTTTAATTGTTCTCCGGCAGAACTTAAGCTTATGATGATAGATCCCAAGCGTGTAGAACTTATGATGTTCGAAGGCATCCCGCACCTTGTTTCGCCGATAGTGACAAATCCCAAAAAAGCGGCCGTGGCATTAGGTTGGGTAATAGGAGAGATGGAAAGGCGATATGAGCTTTTTGCCGCTAAAGGGGTAAGGAATATAGGGGCATACAAAGACAGGGATGACGCAGAAGATGAGAACTTGCCGTATATTGTTGTGGTAATAGATGAGCTTGCGGACCTTATGATGGTAGCGCAGCAGGACGTAGAAGGTTCAATAATGCGTATCGCGCAGCTTTCGCGTGCCGCGGGTATCCATATGATCATAGCGACACAAAGGCCGTCGGTTAATGTTATAACAGGTGTCATTAAAGCTAATTTCCCCGCTAGGATATCTTTTAAGGTAGCGTCTAAGGTTGATTCCAGGACAGTATTAGATGCCAATGGCGCGGAAAAACTTCTGGGAAGAGGTGACATGCTTTTTATGGAGCCGGGTGAGTCGGCGATAGAGCGCGGTCAATGTAGTTTTGTCGAGGACGGGGAAATAAGAACTATGGTGAAGCATATTAAGAATCAAGCTTCGACACAATATGTTGAGGCGGCTGTTAATAGACAGGAGAAAAAAACACTTGGCGTTGAACAGGATAAAGACGATCTATATCACCAGGCTGTAGAAATAGTAATGCTGACCAAACAGGCTTCAGTATCTATGATACAGCGTAAGCTAAGGGTAGGTTATACCAGGGCGGCCCGGATGGTAGACATAATGGAAGAAGAGGGTATTGTCGGACCTTATAACGGCTCAAAACCCAGGGAAATATTGATCGAAAATGCCGAAGAACTTGAAGAAGCTTGAACCCGGTTCAAAAGGAATGATGGACGGTGAATTATGGCGACTCCTGAAGAAATAGGAAAGATCTTCATCGAAGCAAGGGAAAGGCGAAACCTGAGCCCGGCCGAGGCGTCCAGGGAAAGCCGCATACACCCGGATGTTATCACGGATATTGAAGGCGGTACGTTCGACCGACTGGGTAAGATATACATCAAAAGTTTCCTGAAAAAATATTCAGAGTTTCTCGCGCTTGACCCCGAAGACATACTCAGCAAATACAAAACCATCGCTCCCGAATCAGCCGGTTTGCAATTTGATCTGTCCGAGCTTGATAAAGAAAAAGTAAAGTGGAGCAAGGTTAGAAAAATATCCGCGAAAAAGCCGGAAGAAAACCAGGGCAAAAAGAACTTTACCGCGCCTAAGTTGGCTATACCTAAGATAACAATACCAAGGATAAAAATACCAAAGATCAAAATACCTGAGATCAAAATACCCAGGATCACTATCCAGAAACTCGGGTTTACCCGGAAACAGGTAGAAGCGATGGCAATAGCCGGCCTTTCGCTGGTTCTTATTCTGCTTATATCTAACCTCCTCGGAAAGGTAAAGTCAAAAGTTTCTTCCCGGGAAAAAGGGGAAACAGTTGTAATAGCAAAAACGATGGAAGATAAGATCATGAAAAAAGTTGTAGCTGTTCCCGCTCCGAAAGTGGTGAAACCTGTAGTGGAAAAGCCCGCTCCGAAAAAAATAATAGCTCCTCCCGTTGAGGAAAAAGTTGAGAAAAAGATAGAGAAAAAGGTTGAGAAAAAAGTGGTGCCGCCTGTTCAGGTGGAGAAACCGGCACCCGTTGCTCTCAACTTGAGGGCTCGCGGGGAAGTATGGATACAGGTCAGGAACGCGAAGAAAGTGCTTTTTGAGGGAACCCTTAGAAGAGGTGACAGGAAAATGTGGAAGTCGGATAATTTTCTCAAAGTATGGGTGGGAAAAGGTGAGAAACTGGACTTTTTTGTGAACTCAAAAAGGATCGGTAGAGTAGCTCGGGGTGTAGCAAAGGATATACAGGTGTCCGCGAAGGGTGTAAAAGTGGCCGGCAAGTGGTTTTCCCGCCTATGAGTCATGTCTCGTGACCCGTGACTCGTCATTCAGGCTGTGTCATAATGTAGGGGCTTGATTTATCAAGCCCGTTATATCGGGTTCGATGAATCGAACCCCTACGATATATTGTATGCGGCCATCCGCAAAACGAATTGCGACACAGCCTGATTGCGAAGAGCAAAGCGACGCGGCCGAGGGACACCGTTCCCGATGTCATCCTGAGCGGGGCCCGAAGGGCCGAGTCGAAGGATCTAAAATAATAAAATGAAGAAAATATACTTACTTAGTCTCGGGTGTCCGCGCAATCTGCTCGATAGCGAAGTGCTCTTAGGGCTTTTAGAAAAAAAAGACCTTAAAATCGTTGATAACCCCGAAGGGTCAGATGTCGCCATAGTTAACACTTGCGGTTTTATCGAGGACGCCAAGCAGGAATCTATCGATATCATTCTCCGTCTTTGTGATCTGAAAAAAGACGGTAAAATAAAAAAACTAGTTGTCGCCGGATGTCTTTCGCAAAGGTATCCCGATGACTTGGCCAAAGATATAGACGCTATCGACGGAATTTTCGGTACTTCCGACATCACCAAAATACCGGATTTGATCGAAGATCTTCTTACCGGCAGGAAAATAAACGAGGTTTCTTCCAATCCGGATTTTTTATACGACCAGTCTTATGATCGTAAAATATTAACATCTTCCCACTCGGTATATCTGAAAATACAGGAAGGATGTTCAAATAAATGTTCATATTGCGTTATTCCGGATCTAAAAGGTCCCAGAAGAAGCCGTAGTATAGATTCTGTTGTAAAAGAGGCGGAAAACCTTAAGAAACAGCACCTCATAAAAGAATTTATTATAATAGGCCAGGATACCACTTCTTTCGGTATGGAAAAAGGGGGCAAACCTCTTCTCGCGGATCTTCTCAGGAAGGTGAGCCCTATAATAAAAGACGGCTGGATACGTCTTTTATATACACATCCCGCGCATTTTACAGACGAACTGATAGATGTATTAGCCGAGGCAGACAACATATGTAAATACGTGGACTTGCCCATACAGCATATCAATTACAGGATATTGAACAAAATGAACCGTCGTGTAAAAAAAGATGGAATAGTGGATCTTATCGAACGCATACGTAACAAGATAGAAGGTGTTACCATGCGTTCATCCGTTATAGTGGGTTTTCCGGGGGAGACAGAAGAGGAGTTTCAGGAACTAATTGATTTTCTGAAAAATGTGAAGTTTGATCGATTGGGCGCGTTTATTTATTCGAAAGAAGAGGGCACTCCTGCCGTCGGGATGAAAGACCAAGTGCCGGAGCATATTAAAAAAGAAAGATTCGATAAAGTTATGGAACTTCAGCAAGAGATATCAGAGGAAAATAATCGTAAATACGAAGGAAAAACAGTTAAAGTGCTAATAGACGAAAAAGATCCGGATGATCCTAAGCAATTTGTCGGCAGAGCCGAGATGGACGCGCCTGAGGTAGACGGGGTTATATACGTAAAAGGCAAAAATTTAAAGATCGGTGACTTCGTAAATGTGCGTATAACCGATACCATGGAATATGACCTGATCGGAGAGGTGGTATGAACCTTCCGAATAAGATAACGATCACCAGGATTGTCTTAGCCTTTGTTTTTATGTTCTTTCTTTTTTCGAAAGGCGTTGTGTGTAAGTCACTGGCACTCGTAACCTTTATAATAGCCGCTTTCAGTGATTATCTGGACGGCTTTTTGGCCAAAAAATATAACATGACATCCGATTTTGGTAAGATCATGGACCCCGTAGCGGATAAGGTTCTTACTCTTGCGGCATTTCTCGCGTTTGTCGAGATGAAACTTGTTCCTGCCTGGATGGTCGTTATAATCATAATGAGAGAACTGCTGATAACAAGCATCCGTCTTATGGCGCTAAGGAACAAAGAAGTTCTTCAGGCGGGGATGGGTGGTAAGCAAAAAACAGTATCACAGATGGTCTCGATACTGGTCATTCTGGTGTTTATCGTTTTCAAGGAAATGGGTGTAAGGGCATTTGATTTTTGGAACCCCACTTTTGAATATTGGCACCGCCAGCTTATTTTCATACTGATGCTGATCACCGTAGCGCTAACGGTAATAAGCGGCTTCTCATACATTATAGGAAACAAAAAGTATTTGCTTGGCGGAAACGGAGGGTCATCCTCCAAAAAATAACGCATAGTCGGCCGAAGAATACGTAGGAGCGGCCTCTGGCCGCGAACATAAATCATGAAAAACATACACAAATACATCGCCACCGTCTTCGGTGCGGGTTATTTCCCGGGCGCACCCGGTACGGCAGGCAGCCTAGTAGGCCTCGCGCTAGCTCTCTTAGTACATAATAATCTAATTCTATATCTATCCCTCTTTATAGTCCTTTTTGCCGCGGGTGTTGTTTCCTCGAAGAAGACCGAAGAGGAACTCGGCACAAAAGACCCTTCATGTGTCGTTATTGATGAAACCGCGTGTATTTTTATCGCGTTTCTGTTCATGCCCATAAACCTCAAAACTGTCGTAGTAGGATTCATCCTCTACCGTGTATTCGACATAATCAAACCTCCCCCCATGAAGAAACTTGAGGACATAGGCGGCGGATGGGGCATAATGCTCGACGACCTAGCCGCCGGCATCTATACAAACATCTGCTTGCAGTTAATATATCGCTTAATACCGTACGCTTTCTGTTAGGGAGCCCCCTCCGTATCATTCCCGAATGTTTTATCGGGAATCCAGAAAAGGACTCCTCCTCGTCAATTCGGCCGCATACAATATAACGTAGGGGTTCGATTCATCGAACCCGATATAACGGGCTTGATGAATCAAGCCCCTACATTATGACACAGTCTGATTGCGAGGCGGGCGAAGCCCGACGAAGTAATCTCAACGTCGCCAGAGTTTATCGGGCATGCCCAGAATTGAACCGGGTTCACCGAAGGGAACCCGGTTCAGAATCGGAATCATTATCTTCATCTCATTCCCCAACCGTTGGGCGGAATTTCCCCTCTTCAATAGTATAAGACACTTTTTTAGGTCAAATACATTCAAAAAAAGCAAAATTATTTTAAAAAATTTGTGTTAAATTTATTTTTAAGATATACTAATTGGTGCTAGGATATTGCGACATATAAGCTGGCTGTTTGTATGTTGTCAGGATTTGACTTTTCTAGCCAAAAATCAACGGTTGAGAGAGAAGGTCTGTGTCTCGTGGCACTTGTGTGCTTATGGGGCAGGCGGTCTTTGCTTTTCCTCAACCGTTGGGCGGAGACTTAAAAATGCTTGCCCTTTTTTTATGGGCGCTTAAGGAGGCGAGGCATAATGAAAGATTTGAATAAACAAAAAGAACCCGAACAGACTTCAAGCGAATTATTGAAAAAAATAACAACGAATATGGAGTCGATCAATGAATATGTCAAACAGGAAAGAGACAACATCATATATGTATTTGATAAGGACAAGTTAAATGAAAGATAATGTGCCACGAACTAAGAAGAGTGTCATTCCCGAATGTTTTTATCGGGAATTCAGAAAAATAATCACCACCCTCGTTATTCAGGCTGTGTCGTAATTCATTTTGCGGATGGCCGCATACAATATATTGTAGGGGTTCGATTCATCGAACCCGATATAACGGGCTTGATGAATCAAGCCCCTACATTACGACGAAGCAATCTCAAATCAACCATTTCCAGTCTACACTAGTGGGTAACACCATATCTCTGTTAGTAATAAAATATCCAGATCCCCACCCTTTAATAATCCAGGAGAGAGGAGTAGAATGAAATTACATGGCGGATGAAAAAATCTTGCGATGTATCGGGGAGGCGTATGTTGAGGGTGCAAATTTTGGAAAGTTTACAGTATTTAAGCCCCTATGATCACCTAAATGGAGGTGATTTTTTAAGCCCTTCCCTATTGAAAAAAGATTAAACATTTATTGATAATACAGTAAGGAAGTGTTATTCTGGTGATGCAATGCAGTTTAACCAGGGGGACGTAATATGAACACGTCTATCAGAAAGAAAAAATTATTTAAAATGATCTCGGTCATAGTGGCCGGGATCTTTTTTTGGAATCAGCTCGCCTGGGCGGTGGATTTACATATAGATCCGATAGTGGCTGCCACCGAACCTATATCTGGGGTAACGCCTGAACAACTTCAACAAGAACAGATACGTCAACAGGCGCTTATCGATAAACTCAATACCATTGAGGCTTTTATTGATACCCGGGATATGTCCGCACCCGCACCGGAACCACCGACAGAAGTTTTAACCTACTACATAAGCGGACGACTTGAATCCATTACAAATTCCACGCCTGACGCAAACGGTATTATTTATTACAGTTTTCTGGATGAGAACTGGGCGCCCCAGGGGTACGGTAGAGTGGATACGTATAGATTTGACGCTCCGAATGAAGGCGGAGAACTTGTTTTTCAATATGAGTACTATGCGGGAACCGACCGGGCAAATAAGATCTATGCTTATCATGACGCGGCCATGACGGATCTCTCACGTGTGTATGAATTTGACGCGAACGATGATCTGATAAGAGCCTATTATTCTTCAGGTCATATCGAAACAGAAATTCTTCAGATCCCCCAAGCGGACGGTACGGATCTGTATTCCTATTACGATGAGGATTTCTACGGTGACGGCACCGGACGTGTTGAATGGAAACGAAAAACAGACGGTACGCGAAGAATAAAGGGGTCACGAAGAATAAAGGGGTCAGGCCTCGAAATTAGAAATAACTTGACAGAGCAAATGAAGTTGCTAAAATGAGAATATGTCAAGACCCTACCGACTAGAAGCTAAGAACACGTTATATCATCTCACAAGCCGAGGAGATGACCGCAAGAAGATATACGCAAGCGAATATGATCACAAAAAGTTTATGGAGTACGTTTTAAAAGCAAAAGAACGGTTCAAATTTCGTTTATATGCGTATGTATTGATGACGAACCATTATCATCTACTGATCGAGACCCTCCAGGCAAATTTATCCAAGATAATGCATTACATAAACAGTTCGTATACGACGTACTATAACGTAAAGCGTAAGAAAGCAGGACATTTATTTCAAGGTAGATATAAGTCCCTAATTGTGGACAAAGACAGTTATTTTCTGGAATTGACCAAGTATATACATTTGAATCCGGTCAAGGCGGGTATAGTAGAACTTCCGTAGGAATATAAGTGGTCAAGTTATAATGGGTACGCAGGAAAAACAAACGATGAGTACATTGATAAAAGAGCGATAAATGAAGTAACGGACTTATGGGGTAAAAGGTATGCGGATTTTGTTATGGCGGCGATCAACGAGAAGTCAAATATGTTCGGAGATGTATACGGTGGGATTTTGCTCGGCAGTACGGAGTTTATAAAAGCGAAGCTGGACGAATTAAAAGATCAGGTAGAAGGGGAAGATATTGTCTACAAGAGGGATTTAAGCGGATATGTTGAGAAAGAGGCGATCTTAGAAGTGATCAAAAAAGAATATGGGAAAGACCTGGAAGATCTGCGGGTAAGGACGAGGAAAGGGAATACGAAGAAAATAGCGATATATTTGATGCGAGAATTGACGGGTCTAACCAATAGTGAGATAGGTGAAGTTTTTGATATGAAATATTCAGCTGTAAGCAAAGCCGCGTTGAGTGTGGAGAGAGGAATGGGCAAAGATAAGGGGTTGAGGAAAGAGGCGAGGAAGCTTATTTCTAATTTCGAGGTCTGACCCCTAATTCCCTAATTCCCTCTCGATGGGCAATGAGGAAATACAAGAGAGTGAAGGGTAGCTCAAGAAGAGCAGCTAAACTGTTAGAAATGATAGCAAAACAAGAACCAGATATGTTTGCACATTGGCAGGTTGGCATACGCCCAAGGCTTAAAGACGATAAGAGCCGTATGAATCGAGAGGTTCACGTACGGTTCTGTGAGAGCGCAGGGGTGAGACTCCCTTGCGCGACTCGCTCAAGATGACAGGGGAGAAGGAACATATTCGCTTCGGAGAACTGAACTATTACAATTCCCCTGACCCCTAATTCCCTCACTTGAAAAAAGATGAAAATCTTGTTGACAATACGCTAAAAAGGTGTTATTCTGGTGATACAATGCAGTTTAACCAGGGAGACGTAAGATGAACACGTCTATCAGAAAGAAAAAAATGTTTAAAGTGATCTCGGTCATAGTGGCCGGGATCTTTTTTTGGAATCAGCTCGCCTGGGCGGCTGACATAACTACGCCGATCGCTGATCCGAATACAACAGATCCGACTCTCGGCACTAGTCCGGACCTACTGTTGCAACTGGAGACGAAGAAGCAATGTTTGGTAGATCAGATGAATATGGTTGAAAATTTTACAAATACCCGGAACATGTCTACCCCCACCCCTGTGACCCCGACAGAAACCTTATCTTATTATGCGAACGGACTTATCAAATCCATTATTAATTCTGAACCGGACGAAAACGGTATCGTTGGATATTATTTTGAGAATGAAGACTGGAAGGGACGAGGGTATGGAAGAATATCTATGGTACGTCTTGGTGCCGCTAATGAGAAAGGAGAGATCTCCTTCCGGTATCTTTATATGTACGGAATCGATCGTGTCTGGGAAATATTAAGTTATAACAGTATTGAAATGAAAAATGGAACTTTCTACGCGCAGTATTATGTTAATGAAGATGGGTCAGCTACCGGGTTTGAAGAGTATTTCCCTGAGACGTTCAGATTCAGGTATGTTGTAGAATACAATGTGGGGGGTATGGTAAGAAATATATATGAGCTTGATTCTGAAGGGCATCTTATTTTCAAAAGTGAACAAAACGGGACGATTACTGCTTACTATTATTTACCCTACAAGTTTACCGTCAGAATTCATACCAAAACTATCTCAGACGGTACGATTTACGAATATAGTAACGAAGATTGGAACGAAAGCGGACAAGGAAGGCTAATAAAAGAAACGGTTGCTTCGGGGCTTTTTACTACATATGAATATCACGAAGGTACCAACCAGGTAAAATACGAACGCGAATATAATTCGACCAATACATTGCTTGAGATCAAAGAGTATGACGCCTCAGGTAATAGCGTGACGAGAGACGACTACTGGATGGAATATGATGATGTTCAGACAGATCTTTATGGTTGGACGTATTATTATCTTGGTAGTGTGCTTCAGGGGAAGACGTATATAGGCGGAGACGCTACCATATATAGAGAATTTTATCCTGACGGAAACGTAAAAACGATCGAATATTATGGAAATGGAGGAGATAAGACCATAGTACAGTATGATGAAGCGGGAGTTTATACGGGGCGTATAGGAATGTGGATGAATGATCAGATCCAGGAACAAAACACCAATAACCAGAACGAAAAGGTCTATTATTCTAACGGAAAATACAAGACGTTTATAAGGCACCCTTACGGGACAATGGATAAACTAATCTTTTATTATCCGGATGGTGAGGAGATGTGGAGAAAGGAATGGAGCTATGACTCAAATGGAGTTTTTACGGGTGCGATTCGGACGAATATAGATGGAAGTGTATATTATGGGGACCCTAACAATCATATTGTAAAACAGGTTTATTCGGATGGGAGCGAAAAGTTAGACGAATATGATGCGGATGGTATGTTGATATCTTCTACATATAATCAAAGCGACAGCGGGTTGGTTGTTTGTGATTATGACACGGCTGGCCGAATCCTTAAGCGGTTATATCCCGGAGGCAGTTACGAATCATGGGAATATTATGATACCGGGGTGCTTAAGGTACATAAAAAATACGAGCCCAATGGCATAAAAGACACTAACTTCTATGATGAAGCCGGAAATTTTACCGGTAGGACTCGTATTTGTCCGAATGGTAACATAGCTGAGAAGGATGCAAACCTTAAAGATATAAAGGTAACGTTTGATGAAGGTAATAGATACCTTATAAACGAATGGTTGCCTAACGGTAAAATAGGGAAGCGGACGTTTTACAGGACTAGCGGCGAGGTCATGCGTATAGAAACATGTCTTTATGATGATGACTCAGGCGCGCTAACCGATCGCATTAGGGAGACCCCGGATGGACGTACTATACGTTTAAACAGTTCATGGCAGACCTTAGAAGATAGATATTTCGCGGGTGATATAGATCTTTTTACTGTTTATTACACTCCCGGTAGAAAACAAGCCGAGAAGCTCATGGATGGTACTGCCTATGAATATGATGTTGATAGCAGTTTGAGGAGTACTTATACCTATGAGTCCGTCGGTGACATTACGATAGAAACGTTAGATGTAGCCTATAGTGACGCGGAAAGCAACGAAATAAACTATTACATTATCAGCGAATATAATGCCAATGACGATCTTATAAGCACTACCGAGCGGCTTGATCCGGCTGAACGAGTCGATTTGGCAATACGCGCATCAAAGACGACAACTTTTACTTATGACTCTGATCACGATATTTTATCTGTTATGAATGATGCTGGCGAAGGATACAGATATGAGTATATAAAAGAGAATATCAACGGAGTAACTAGTATTACGCAGATAAAGACGCTTAGCCTGCCCGATAACGCTTTAACGATCGAAACATTCAATACCGCGGGAGATTTGTTGACTTTTATCAGAGGAACGGGCAGTTGGAATGGAGCTGATATTGTTAATGGTACGCTTGAACCTGTGGAGACAACTAATCTTTATTATCCCGACGGCAAACTTGAACGCGTGACCTATTCGGATGGTACGATCTATGAATACGCCGCTGACGGAGATCTGAAAAATATAACGTATTTAAGCGGTAAAAATGAAACTTTTACTTATACAAAAGTAAACTCTAAAATAACAGAGGTAGTGCATGAAATAAACGATATTGATTTAACGGGAGTGTCTTTTACTCTGACAGAAACTACCGTATATGATCCGGTAACGGGGGGTGTAAAATCATTTACCGACAAAGACGGCAATATTACTACCTATACAGAAGCAGAGCCGGACGTAGATGGGAATATAACCTACATTACGGTGCATGACTACAGCAATGACCATGATGACCTGGCTAATAAGACGATAATCTCGGTCTATGATGCCAACGGCGATCTCCGTTCATATAGCGAGCGGATAGGCGCGTCCGCCGCGGAGGTTACATATTATGACTATAATACGGATGGCACGGTATTATGGGTAAAATATCCTTTGCAAGCGGGGGATGATCAGGCGGTAACTGTCGATTATGTCTATAACTATGATTCTTATGACAGGCTTATAAAATACACTAAAACCGTTACCGAGGGTGATGGTACAGAATATTCTCTGGTCGAAGAATATAATGCTGACGGGGATTTAATAAAGTCTAAGGATAAAGATGGTATTGAATTTGCATATAAATATGAACGTTCCTTAAAAGGTGAGCTTGAAGTAAAAACTACTACCGAATTTGATATCGCTGGACTTCCTGCCCATATAAAGAAGATAAACGGACGGGGCGAAAACATTTATAACGAAGACGTGAAAAAAGGTCTCGTGAAAGAATTTATATACACATATAAGTTCGAAGGCGCTGAAGATGAATATCTGGAAAAGTTAGAAGAGAAGGTTGCGCAGAAGGTGCCAGGCGCCGCCCCCATAATCTATTCAACGGCTAAAATCTTTGATGCCGCGGGCCGAGTTATTGGTGTTATTAACGGTCAGGCTCAGACTTTTTATAGCTATTATGCGGCGGGCACGACGGGCGGGAACGAAGGCGATCTAAGGGAGATAATAGACGTTGAAGGCAACAAGACGGAATATGTATACGAATATGATGTTCCGGCTGGATATCTTACCGGAAAGACTACCCGCTATTATTCTAATGAGACCGGGCAGCTTGTGTTTGCGTATGAGCTCCACCAAGAATACGACGCCGATGGCAGGGTTGTTTCTGATACGGATAAACATGGAGTAACTACAGACTATGGGTATGTGTTAACGGGCAGTATTGTAACGGGTGTTACAGAGACTGTTACGTATGCGGACGAAAACAACAACGCTATAAGCTATTCGATAGCGAAAACCTATTCAGCCGATGGTAAACAACTTATAGTTGAAAGTTTCCCCGATGGCACGGCCAAACAGTACGCGTATAATGGGGGAGATCTCGCGATGGTAACTTACGGAAGTTATGATGATGTTGCCGGTGTTTTTACGCAAGCCGAATATGGTATTAGAATAGATTATAGTTACAACGCGGATACAGGAGTTCTTGAGAGCGCACTCGAGATCGATGGCAGGGGAACACCTGAGGGAACTGACGATATAAAAAAACTAACCGCGTATTTTGGAGCCAAGGGCAAAGAAAGTATAGAGAATATTTCCAGTTATGCTCCCGGTGCCGGAACGAACAGTAAACCGCTCTTGCATGAGATATATAATTACAATTCCGACGGAGTCCTCCATCGTATTATCAAAAAAGAACTTAAAGAGCAGTATCAAGGTCAGATTGGAGGAGTTGTCGAATCTGAGTACAAGACCGCGCTGGATACATTCTATGGCGTATATAACGGTAAAGTTAATAAAAAACGTGAAGTTGTGGTCTCGGGGATGGAAGATTATGTTTACGATGAAGAGGGTACCCTCATCGAGAGCGTTTTTACAGACGGATTATATTTTTCGAAGATTGTAAAACAATATAATCGAGCGGGAGACGTGATTAAAACAACTAAAGAGTGCGGCGCGGATTCGACCACAACAGATATTTCCTATGTAAAAGATCTCACGGGCGTAATAACAAGCAAAAAAGAGACGATATCATTTAATAGTAAGATCCTTTCTGTCGTGGAATACGAATATTATGACGGTAAGCGTGAACTTAAAACTATGTCGTCGAATGGTAAAACGCATAGCTATAAATATACCTACGACGATGTCTCCGGGTATCTTTATCGGACAGAAGATAAGGTAACCTGGACCGAAGACACAAATATGTATACTTCTCATATCTATAAAGAATTCAACCGGAAGGGAGACATCGTAGCTTCCATAGACGCCGATGGCACTTATTCGGAATATGTATATGTAACAAATGAGCTTGGTGGCAAGGTGCAGACTCAGAATCTTTTCTATGAGTTGCTCGATCCGAACGATATATCTCTCGGGTACAGAGCTTATAAAGTATCCCTTTGTTCGGAAGTGGACACTACGTCCCTGACGGTGAGCGAGATAGTCCGAACATACGATTTTGAGAACGACCTTGTAAGCGTGCTTAAGAAGAATTCGGCGGAAGCGGGGGATGACGAATTTACGGAATATGTTTATGAGAAAGACATCTACGGTAACATTACAAAAAGATATGAGAGGTCTTCCTCGAGAGCGGGCGCAAAGGTTTCAGAATACGACCTTAAAGGCGACGTTATATCGGAGACCGATAGAAATGGTGTAAAGACATTGTATGCCTATACAAGGGACGGTGCGAAAGGTTATGTAAACACCGTTACGATAACTAATAGTATTTATCCGGACTACAATACCGTAACCGAGAAGAATATCTTTGGTGAAGTAACAAAAGTTACAGACACAAGCGGTATTGTAAAAAATTATTCTTATTCTAGAAATTCATCAGGTATAGTGACAAGTAAAACTGAGCACGTTACAAAAGACGCCTCTCTGGATTATTCTCAGACTTATGTTTACAATCCCGATGGCACCCTTGCCGGATACACCGATAAGAATGATGGGAACCAAGCTTATTCATATATATACGACGCTTATGGCACTTTATTGTCGTCGACCACCACGACATCATGGGCCTCAGGCACGAAAATCAAGATCGTCAACAAAGAGTATTATGCCGATGGTACGGAAAGCAAAGTTATCGCTGACGATGTTGTAAAAACATTTACCTACACATATGATCCCGAAAATGGAACGCTTACATCCATGGTCGAGACAGATTCGAGATATACTAAACCTGTTATATATACCTATAACATTCTCGGTGACGTAATTTCGTTGGAATTGCGCACGGGGGCTATTACCGAGTATACAGATGAAAGAGATACCTTTGGGAATCTTCTTAGACGTTATTCTGTGAATAGTCTTTACGCAGCAGCTGTAGAATTAGAAGAATACGACATATATGGTAACAAAGTATCACGTACTGACGCGAACGGGTACGTTTATGAGTATGCCAATACGTATGATCTCTCGGGTAATCTTACACAGGTTGTTGAAACGCATAGCCGTTATGACACTAGTGGCCTTCTTTTGTGGAAATCAACCGAAACCAGTGTTTACGACATATTCGCTCGGATCATATCTATAACGGATACAAGCGGCAAAACACTTAGCTATACGTATGATACCGATGATCAGGGCAGGATCATTGTTAGTTACGAAAATGACGCTCGATATACAGGTTCTATTGTAAGGGTTTTTGACCCTGCCACTTCGGACCTATTGTCTATTACCAATAGGCTTGGGCAGAAAACGAACTTCACTTATACGCGTTCAAGTACGAATGGTAGTGTTATCCAAAAAACCGAAACTGATTATTTAGGCGGAACGACCGTATATAATATGGATGATAATGGCAGGATCCATTCAATGACGGACAAATTTGGTAAAACCATAGATATTACTTTTGTCTTTGACGCTTATGGCAATATGCTTACCCGTACGCTTGATTGGGTAGAGGAAGTAAACGGTATCAATAGGGCTTTTCAGGAGCATGAGTTTTATTCGGTTGACGGTGATCTTGTAAGAAGGATCGATCGCCTGGGGAAAGAGTGGCGGTATGACTATGTGCGTGATGATGCCGGCAATTTAAAGAATATGACTACCATTGAGTCGACTCAGGCACAATATACACAAATTGATATTTCTTCTTCTACAGTGAGTGTGATCGGGGGAACGGGAGGCGCGTTATACAAATTGACCGATGGCCTTA
>JAJRVD010000093.1 GCA_024277375.1 Candidatus Omnitrophota bacterium
GGGGTAGTTCATGTGTTACAATACCCGCTAAATCGATCCCTATATAAGGTTACAATAATATCAATTGAAAGGTACGAATGGCCAATAATATCGGAAAATCCCCTCAAAATCAGAAAAAGAAAAAACTTTCTACAAAAGAGTTAAAAAAGAATAAAAATGCTTTCATGTGGGTTTTTATTGTATTGGGCCTCTTTTATATGTTCCAGTGGGTGTTTACCTCGATGGAAGATACCACTCAAGTGATGACCTATAAAGAGTTTTTTGACGCGGTAGAGTCAAATGCTCAGACGGGTGTTATCGTCTCGGCGGCTAAAACGGTAGATCGTATTACCGGAACCTTAAGTGACGGGAAACGGTTTGTCGTTAATGTACCTGCCGATGACATGGACATTGTGCGCGCGCTTCGTAAGAATGTTCCAAATTTTGATATAACTCCGCCGCAGACTTTTCTGGCTAATCTTTTTTATTCGTTAGGTCCGATGCTTATCTTTATACTTTTCCTCTGGTTCTTTATCTATCGGGGCGCGAGTGCCGGCGGTGGAAAAATGATGTCATTTGGTAAATCCCGCGCGAAACTCGCGACGAAAGAAAAGATGAAGGTTACTTTCGACGACGCGGCGGGTATAGACGAGGCGAAGGAGGAATTAAAAGAAGTTATAGAGTTCCTGAAGTCGCCGCGTAAATTCCAGAAACTTGGAGGTAAGATGCCCAAAGGGGTTCTTCTTATGGGGCCTCCGGGGACGGGTAAGACGCTACTTGCCAAAGCTGTTGCGGGTGAAGCGGGTGTTCCTTTTTTTAGTATTTCCGGGTCGGATTTTGTCGAGATGTTCGTTGGCGTGGGTGCTTCACGTGTAAGAGATCTCTTCGAACAAGCTAAGAAGTCCGTTAAGCTGAGTCAGAAGGGATGTATCATATTTATGGATGAGATCGATGCCGTGGGAAGACAGAGGTTTTCCGGGATTGGCGGCGGGCACGACGAAAGAGAACAGACATTGAACGCGCTTCTTTCGGAGATGGATGGATTTGAAACTGATGCCGGCGTTATTTTAATAGCGGCTACCAATAGACCCGATGTGTTGGATCCGGCGCTTCTGCGGCCGGGAAGATTTGATAGACAAATTGTCGTGGATCTTCCGGATATCGTAGGACGCGACGCGATACTAAAGGTGCACGCGAAGCATGTGAAGATGGATAAGAATATAGACCTCTACAAGATCGCGCAGCAGACCGCCGGGTTTTCGGGGGCGGACTTAGCTAACATTATAAATGAAGCGGCTCTTTTAGGCGCGAGAAGGAACAAGTCCGCTGTCTGCCTAGAGGAA
The DNA here is from genome assembly GCA_024277375.1 of Candidatus Omnitrophota bacterium. GTDB lineage: Bacteria > Omnitrophota > Gorgyraeia > Tantalellales > Tantalellaceae > JAJRVD01. The sequence goes on from JAJRVD010000093.1 coordinate 1,323, forward strand.
TTGCAGGAAGCGATGGAACGTGTTGTGGCCGGACCTCAGAGAAAGTCACGAAAGATATCCGCGGAAGAGAAAAAGATCATCGCGTATCACGAATCCGGACACGCTCTTATGTCTTATTTGATAGAGGGAGCGGATCCTTTGCATAAGGTCACGATAGTTTCTCGCGGCATGGCGCTGGGGTACACTATGCAGCTTCCTAAGCAGGATCGTTACTTATACCGAAAAGAGCAGTTTGTCGGCAGGATCGCGGGTATCCTTGGAGGTCGCGCCTCTGAAGAGATAGCGTTCGGGGAGATTTCTACCGGTGCGCAGAACGACATAAAGAAGTCCACGGAATTGGCCAGAGATATGGTAACGCAGTACGGTATGAGTGATCGGGTAGGACACTTAACCGTCGGCCAGCGTCACAATCAGATCTTTCTGGGGAGAGACATATCCGAGGAGAGAAATTATAGCGAGGATACCGCTAAGATCATAGATGAAGAAGTCAAAAAGATAATAGACCATTGTTACGACTTGGCTAAGACTAAGTTGGAGGGAAGTAAAGATAAACTGGATCTTCTTGCCAACAAGCTTATGGAGGTAGAAACAATGGACGAGGCCGAGGTTCGAGAGCTTCTGGGGTTCAAAGCCCCTAAGTCAGAATCCAGTAGTCAGGAGTCAGAAGAGGTATAGTGTAGAAGCACTCAGAACTGTCATCCTGAGCGAGGGAAGCGAGCCGAAGGATCTAGTAAGATGCAGCTTAAAGAGCATACATTGCCGGTCGGAGAACGCACTTTGATAATGGGGATACTGAATGTTACCCCCGACTCGTTCAGTGACGGCGGAAAATTTCTTCGTCCCGATGCGGCAGTAGATCGCGCCTGTCAGATGGTAGCCGATGGCGCCGATATAATTGATGTTGGAGGAGAGTCGTCGCGTCCGGGTGCGTGCGCTGTAACACTTGAAGAAGAACTGTGCAGGGTTATTCCGGTCATAAAGGCATTGAAGGAAAGAATCGATATTCCGATATCGGTAGACACTTATAAAAGCGAAGTTGCGGGGAAAGCATTGAGGGCGGGGGCGTCAATCGTCAATGATATTACGGCGCTTCGTGGCGACGAGAAGATGGCTAGTATTGTTGCCGGCTTTGACGCGGGTCTCATACTTATGCATATGAAGGGCGATCCGAAAACCATGCAGACGGATCCGAAATATCAGGATGTAATAGAAGAAATACTCACGTATCTTGCCGGTGCGGTAGACAGAGCTGTTAAGGCCGGGGTAGATCCCGGGAAGATCATACTTGATCCGGGTATAGGGTTCGGAAAGACGCTGAAGAATAATTTATTGATAATCAAAGAGTTAACGCGATTTAAACAGCTGGGAAAGCCGATTCTAGTAGGTACTTCCCATAAATCGTTTATTGGCGCGATAACAGAGAAAGAAGTTGATAGAAGAATATTTGGGACGGCCGCGAGTGTTACAGCCGCGGTTATGAACGGAGCCGACATTATACGTGTGCATGATATTGAGGCGATGCGAGATGTCGCGCGTGTAACGGACGCGATAAGGGAAATATGATCACAAGCTTTTTACTGGGATCCTGGGAAACCATTGTAGAAATACTGATGCTGTGGGCCGCGTATTACATGATCTACCTTCTTATCAAAGGTACCGCGGCGGAACAGGTATTTAAGGGCGTTATTATTATCGCGACCGTCATCATGGTCACAAGAGGCATGAACCTGGTCGTAATGAACTGGCTTTTAACCCGTCTTCTCGCGATCTCGGTTATAGCGTTCTTAATAATTTTTCAGCCCGAAGTCAGACGCGGGTTAGCGAAAATAGGGCGATTCGGCATTTTTACAGGGGAAAGGGAAACTATTAATGAAGTGGCGAAAGCGGCGGCTATACTCGCTAAAAAGAAAATTGGAGCTTTGATCGCTGTTGAAAGAGAAGTGGGCTTGCGTAGATATATTGAAAGTGGTGTGGGCATAGATTCCAGGGTAACGAGCGAACTTATAAATACAATATTTTCAAAAAATACGCCGCTTCATGATGGCGGGATCATCATTTCAAACCAGCGGGTGGAAGCCGCGGCATGTCTTTTTCCTCTCACGCAGAATCCGCATATATCAAAGACGATGGGAACCAGACACAGGGCAGCTTTGGGGCTTTCCGAAGAGACGGACGCTGTCGTTGTTGTTGTGAGTGAAGAGACCGGTGAGATAGCGCTAGCTGTGGGCAGCAAGCTTACACATAATGTCGATCAGAAAAATCTTGCTCATATTTTGGAGAAGGTCCATACGCCCAAGAAGACTAAAAAGAAATATTTATCAACTTTTGTCAGAAACATCATAGCGAAAAACAAGGTGGAAAAATGAGGTTAGGTAAGATCCTCTCCAATAATTTTTGGCCGAAGGTCATAGCTCTGGTTCTCGCGATAGCGACATGGTTCTACGTGATCGATCTGGTCGACAGAGACTCCTTCTCGCAGAAAAAAGAGTCCATGGAAGAGGTTATGTCACGGTATAAGTTTATGGTCAAAAAGGTGCCTGTAAAACCGGCGTTCTTTGGAAAGTCTCCTAAGGGCTATAAGGTGCTTATGAACGATGTGGTGCTTGATCCGCCTTCTATCGTGATATTCGGACCGGAGAAACTTATTTCTGAGATCGAAGTTCTTAGTACGGATAATATAAATCTGGCTGAATACACCCGGACAGTTAAGCTAAGGCTCGGGATCCAGTCCGGAGTAAAAGCCTTGCAGCTTAAAAACAAATGGGTCGATGTATACCTGCCGGTGGAAGCTGTAAAAGAAAAGGAGTAACTCTCAGCTCGTTATGCAGGCTGTGTCATAATGTAGGGGCTTGATTCATCAAGCCCGTTATATCGGGTTCGATAAATCGAACCCCCATAATATATTGTATGCGGTCATCCGCAAAACGAATTACGACACAGCCCGATTGCGAGGAGGGAGCGAAGCGACTGACACGGCAATCTCAACAAACTTATTATGATCAGACTAGGTGTTAACATAGATCACGTCGCTACCATACGCGAGGCGCGCAAAACAATTGAACCTGATCCGGTAGTGGCGGCTATTGAAAGCGAGAAAGCAGGGTGTGACGGCATAGTGTGCCATTTGCGTAAAGATCGCAGGCATATTAACGATAAAGATCTGGATCTTATGAAGCTGAAGGTGACTACACATCTTAATCTCGAGATGTCAGTAGATCCGGAGATCGTCGAGATAGCGTGCCGGATAAAACCCGACCAGGCGACTATCGTTCCGGAAAATCGGCAAGAGGTAACGACAGAAGGCGGACTTGATGTTGTCGCGAACTTTGACAGGGTTAAAGAAGTTGTCGGGAGGTTGTCTGCCGTTGGTATAAGGGTAAGCCTTTTTATCGATCCTGAACGCGCGCAGATAGAGGCATCCAAAAACGCCGGTGTGGATCTGGTTGAATACCACACGGGCCGTTATGCCGAGGAGTTTCTCTCCGGAGGAGATCACCTTAAGGAACTTGAAATACTCTCCGAGATGACAGCGTTTGGTATTGAATTGGGGCTCACAGTATGTGCCGGGCATGGATTAACATACGAGAATGTTGTCCCGGTCGCGCGTATAGAGGACATGCATGAACTTAATATCGGCCATTCCATTATCGCGAATTCAGTTTATTGGGGCCTTCCTGAAGCCGTGCGCAGGATGAAAGGGTTAATGAGATGATCGGTATAGATGTCGTTGATATAAACAGGTTCAAAAAGGCGGTAGAAGAACGCGGTGAGCTTTTTATAAAGAAGATATATACGGAGAAAGAGCAGACGCTTGGTAAGAACAAAAAGAATTATTATGAGCATATGGCGGGAAAATTCGCGGCGAAAGAGGCCGTTAAGAAAGCTCTTCCCGACGGTGCGGAGATCGGCTTGGCGTGGCCGGAGATAGAAATAATGAATGCCGAAGATGGTAAGCCTTATGTTGTCCTGCATGGGCAGGCAAAAAAATTACAGGAGAAATTTGAATTAACTGAAATTATCGTGAGTATATCCCATACCAGGGATGTCGCGGTATCTAACGCAATGGTGGTGAAAAATGGTTAAAGAACATATTGGAAAGATCCAGGAACGTAAAGCGGATTCGCATAAGGGTGATTATGGTAGAGTTTTGGTCGTAGCCGGGTCGCCCGGAATGACGGGAGCCGCTTATCTTTGCGCTCAAGGCGCGCTTAAGTCCGGTAGTGGGCTTGTAACAACAGGTATACCGGAGTCACTCAACCAGATAATGGAGATAAAGCTTACTGAGGTTATGACGCTTCCGCTTCTTGAAACCCCTGCCGGGTATTTAAGTGTGCGCGCGCAGGATAAGATCCTTGAGTTCGCGAAAAAATGTAATGTAGTGGCGCTTGGTCCCGGGATCGGCGAGGAGGATGAACCCCAAATACTTACAAAAGGGCTCTTAAAAGCAATTGATAAACCGCTGGTCCTCGACGCGGACGGAATAAACGCGCTTGGTGGCGACTTAACGATCCTGAAAGAGAGAAAGGCTCGTTCGGTTTTGACGCCTCATCCGGGTGAAATGGCGCGGCTTACGGGTAAGAGTATTGAAGACGTGCAGGCCGATCGTGAAGGCGCGGCTAAAGTGCTTGCCGAACAGACCGGCGCGGTTGTTTGTCTAAAAGGGCATAAGACGGTTGTTGCCTCGCCTGACGGAAAAGTATATACGAATGATACGGGTAACTCCGGTATGGCAACAGGCGGATCCGGTGACGTTCTAACGGGTATGATCACGTCGTTCATAGGCCAGGGTATAGATGATTATTCCGCTGCGATCTCGGCGGTGTATATACATGGGTTGGCGGGTGACATAGCCGCGGAGAGAAAAGGCACCTTCAGTATGTCCGCTGTAGATATTTTGAGCTCTTTGGGTGAAGCATTCGACAAGGCAGGACTTTGACACAATGACAAAGGTTGGGGGGTGTCCCTACCAGGCATAGCCTGTACGGATATCCAAACCGGATTAGTGGTTATTCAGACTGTGTCATAATGTAGGGACGTATAAATAATGTAGGGGCTTGATTTATCAAGCCCGTTACATCGAGTTCGATAAATCAAACCCCTACAGTATATTGTACGCGGTCATCCGCAAAACAAATTACACGCAGCCCGATTGCGAGGAACGAAGTGACGAAGCAATCTCTAAAAAATAGTTGAAAAAATACGTTCTTGTGATATACTTAGAATTCTGATTTTTGATAATATAAAGACATTATGCCGGCGTAGCTCAGCTGATAGAGCATCTCACTTGTAATGAGAATGTCGGGGGTTTGATCCCCTCCGCCGGCTCCATATCTCTGTTGAGGGGACTGTCCCGAGCGAAGCCGAGGGAAGCGAACTAAGTGGGCATTAAATTGGGGACTGTTCCAAGCGAACGAAGTGAGCGCGTGGACTGTCCCCAATTTAAACACGACTGCCGAGCGAAAACTATGGCATATAAGTTCTTTACATAGCACACAGTAATGTCATCCCGAGTGAGGCCGAAGGCCGAATCGAGGGATCTACATAACATATAAGTGGGGAGATAGCGAAGCGGTCAAACGCAACAGACTGTAAATCTGTCGGCTCAGCCTTCGAAGGTTCGAATCCTTCTCTCCCCACCATTTTTAATGAACCGCCACTAACCATGGCGGTTTTTTCTTTTTCATTATCTGGAATAAGGCAAGCGGTCGGGTGGGGGAGTAGTGTCAAGATAATTGGGCACTTTCATGTTCCAGTTCTTTGATCTCTTCCCCCATGGGGGAAGACGGCGCACCTGTTGGTTGCTTTACGGTATCTATATATTGAATTATCCCATAC
>JAJRVD010000094.1 GCA_024277375.1 Candidatus Omnitrophota bacterium
ACCATTAGGGTATGCCATTTTTTTATTTTTTCAAAGACCTTATGCCAGATCCTTCGACTCGGGCTTCGCCCTCGCTCAGGATGACACTTCGAAAGTGCCCACAATATGTTACACTATCGAAAATGCCCTCAGCAGTGGAGTATAGTAGGTGGGCAGAATAAATTCAATCCACGCCCCCGCACGGGGGGCGACTCAAAGTGGGACTGGTTCTGCTAATAATACAGTAGTTTCAATCCACGCCCCCGCACGGGGGGCGACCATTGTTTTCTTTTCTTCTGGGGAAAACCAACCGGTTTCAATCCACGCCCCCGCACGGGGGGCGACGTATAACTCAAAATCGTGTATTTGTTTTTTAACTGTTTCAATCCACGCCCCCGCACGGGGGGCGACGGGATTAGATACAAAATTACACAAGATTGCAGAGTTTCAATCCACGCCCCCGCACGGGGGGCGACATGACTGGCTCATTTACCGTCATATATACCTCAGTTTCAATCCACGCCCCCGCACGGGGGGCGACATATGACCTATATGACCTATATGACCAACAAAGGTTTCAATCCACGCCCCCGCACGGGGGGCGACTATGACTGGCTCATTTACCGTCATATATACCCCAGTTTCAATCCACGCCCCCGCACGGGGGGCGACTCTTGAAATATAACTTGTTGTTCACGCATAGGTTATATTTCGTTTTTTGCGATCTGACTCTTTTACAAACAAAGTAATCATAAACTCAAGTTTATCTTTGGTTACAAAACTTGTTATCCTCTTTGCCTTCAACATAATTCATGGATTTTGCGAACTTCTATTTTAATGACCCAAACGCTATAAGTTCGCATTTTGCAAATCAAAAAATTAACGGTTCTTCCAAATCCACTATTTCCTTCGCGCCAACATGCTCAACTCGCCTTCTCCAATTTGATCCGAGAAAATAAAACCTCAAACTATCTTTTTCTGCGTCAATTTCGTTTATCAAAGTTTGTTTTAAAATTGTCCATTGAGCCGGATCAATATTGCATTCAAAAACCGAAAATTGAACCCTTTGGCCATAATTTACACAAGCCTTAGCTACACGGCGAAGACGCTTTTTTCCACCTTCCTTGTCTGATGTTTTCACGTCATAAGTTATAAGTACAAGCACTCGTGTCTCCCCTTGAATTCACTTCCAGATAAAAACCGGATATCCGTCGATATCTCCCCGCAAAAATCTGGCCAACAACATTGCCTGTATATGAAACAAAAGACCTACATTGACTGTTTCCTTCAAATACGGGTGTGTTATTTCTTCCTGTTTCCTTTTCTGATATGCTACTAAAACCGTTTTACGCGTATCGTCGTCCATGAAAACTGCCCCGGCTTTCGACTTTTTAAACCCTGTTTCCTTCACCTGCTCACGATTTATAAGCGACAGCACTAATCTGTCGGCTAAAAACGACCTGAATTCTTCCATCATATCCAGAGCAAGACCTGGCCGACCGGGTCTGTCTTTATGTAAAAAACCTACACAGGAATCCAACCCCACCGACTCCAATGCGGATCGAACATCATGCATTAAAAGTGTGTATAAAAAAGATAAGAGACAATTGACATTATCTGTGGGCGGGCGTCTGTTACGCCCTCTAAATTTAAACTCATTTTTCTGCGACGTGATCAAATCATCAAAAATACCGAAATAATTCAACGCCGCTTCGCCCTCAATACCTCTCAATTTATCCTGATCGGAAATCTCCCCGAGCCTCCCTATAGACCAACTCAACGATTTGGATACTTTCTCGAGATTTTTTTTATCAATTTTATCCGGATGGTCTCTTGACGCCCTCCGCAAAACAACACGACAATTGGATAACTTTCCCATCAAAACACTTCTAACCACTTTTACAACACATTCAGGGTCATCTGCAAGCCTGTATTGCCGGCGCCGCAACAAAACATTGCCTGACGTTTTCCCAATAACGTTTGCCAAAAATTTACCGTATTCCGTGAGAAAACTTATCGCTACATTATTTTCGGCACAAAATCCCATCAAAAAAGGACTACATCCGACATTACCAAAACAAATGATCCCCCCTAAAGCATGTATGGGGATCTGTAATTTTTTCACTTTTTCCAATGAAACAACAACCGTTTCTCCCTCCTTAGAAAGGTATGCGCCCTGGGTCCTCACAAATAACGTATTGAGATACTTTTTCACAACTCACCGATCTCTTTTTTGAGATAATATTCTACCGACAATCCGTACTCAACAATTTTTGGCATACAGATATCCACCAAAGAACACATTTCGCACTTTTTACCATAAACAGCTTTCGGGGTCTCGGCGAGATCGAGAAAAGAACGCAATTCTCTAACCGCGGATATAGTCTCCCTCCTCAATATCTCATCAAAACTTACATCAAGTCTTCGACGTGTTTTTCCGTAAAAGATGGCCCCCGTGGCTACAAATAACCCCGTCATTTCCTCAACACACAAAGCCTGTGCACAAAGCTGAATCTTATCACAATTGCCGTTTTTAGGTTTTCCCCTTTTGTACTCTATGGGAAATACTCTTTCTACTCCGTTTTTATCTTTATAAAATTCCACAACATCGGATTTTCCGCTTAATCCGAGTTTATAAGACTTGATGGACATCCCACGTTCAATAATCGCATCTTTTCTTTTTTCCGCGCGTTCTTCATGTGCTTTATCATGCATTACCCGCCCTTCGGCCGTAAACATGTTCTCTATCCATACCCGCTCAACATGGATCAACGCGCATTGTCTCTGACAAAAAACAAAATGCTGAATCGCCGAAAGCTGTATAAAATCATCTTCGCTGTACATATTTTATTCTTTAATTTTTCTTTTCGTTTTCGATTCCTTCTCCATTAAATAATTATGATCTGAAACTATCGAACGCTTCAATCTCTTTTCCAGCGCTTTTCTGGCACCGCCAGCAATTTTACCTCCGGCCTTCGCATCGGATTTAAGTTTTTTCACGCCTTGTGAATCTTCATTACGATGTATCTCCGTTGTGGCTCGTTCTCCAAGCATAGAAAATATCAACTCAAAATCGTCCATATGGTCCCGCAAATTCTCCCGTTCAAGCTTTTTTAGTTTTTTATACTCAGATGGTGTAACCCCAAAAGCCGCTTTTGATATTTCTGCCGTCAGAATTCCATAATCTCTATTTTCCTCCGCACCTCGTTTTTGCCATTCCTCTGTCAACTCTTCTCTTATCACGATACCACGCAAACGCTTTTCTATCCAGTCATCACTGTAGCCTTTCAATTTGTACAACATCCTCGTTCTTTTTGTCAAAAGTTCCGGATTTTCGATCTCCTGAACTCGTTCATATCCAACTTTAGCCAACCAGCGTTTAAAAGACTCGGCTTTTGGAGATGGGATGGATTGGATAATTCTAAACATCGTTTCCGTATCGGCACAATCGGTATTACGCATCTTGCCATCTAATGCTACCATTCTTAATTGTCCGATTTTTTCGGACACTTCGTAATATCCTTCTTTTATAAGCTTCTTTTTCAGATCTGCCCAATACTTTCTCGAACGATTTGTTTCGGTTAACACTTCGATAACGTCAATTATCGAAAACCACCACTCATTCTTATGAAGTATTCTTCTAATCTTCTTTCCCTTGAATACAGCCATCTTTATATCTGCTAGCATGAATTAGCTCCTTTATATTTTCTCTTCAACCGTAACACCCGTTGGTATTTGATTGCTAATATCGATTTTATAATCACCAAACGCACGGGCAGGTTTCGATAAATCGCCGACTCTTTCCGCCTTGACAAGATCAAATAACTTATGCGCCGGAGCGTTCCCAAGCTCGGAGTCATGTTTAAACACAATTAATTTTTGTGCCGCCATTTCACCTCTTGCCGCCGAACGATCGTGATCAAACATATTCATCAAAGCGTTCCAAAATAGATCAAGATCTTCTTCCGTAAAACCGGTCTGTTTCGCCAACGGTGCGGAAATAAAACCATGCGAACGATAAAGACCGTAGGGAATATATGTCTTTCTTCCCATTGTCCTGTTATCTCCGGATTGAGACTTCGCCTCTTTCGCGGTTTCCACCGCCATTCTGGTTATTGTCGCCTCAAGTGAACAAATAGGATCAACACTCTGACCGAAAGAAAACTGCACGGGTCCTCTAACCTGTCCACAATTGTTATCTTTTGTTGACATAACAGCGCCAAACGTCCTAACATCAAAGAAATTTTGACACATCCATTTTCGTGCTTCAGAAATTTTATTCCCATTATCTTTTTCTTCTTTAACCGCTTCGTACGCTGGAGCGCGACGTTCGGTTAAAATGGCTTTTTCTTGCACATATATGTTGAATCTTCCTTCTCCATTCTTCACCAATTCAACATAATTCCTTATTTTCCGTTTCAAACAAACATCTGTAACAATCCCATGATTTGTCTCAGGATCGATCCTGGGAAGATTACCGGCATCAGGATCACCATTCGGATTTCCGTTTTTCACATCAAACAACAAAACAAACTCATAACGGTTTTTAATAGCTTCACTCATAATCGAGCCTCCTTTTCGTTTTCATTTTTATTTTTTCGATAGAACGCGTTTCTCTGTTGATAATACGCAATAGCAAATAAACCTTGGTCTTTCATGTCCATATGTTTCGGGAAAACTTTAATATCTTCCATTATCTCAGCAATTCTCTTATCTGAAACATACCCGTATTTAGATTTTGAAATATGATGCTGACTCAACTTCAATAATCTAGGAAAAATACTTTCAGGGATCGATGACGCCGATCCATAAAATCGATCTTTAATAGTCGAATTGATGTGTCCCCCTAACGCGTCTTCCTGCGCTTTCTCCAATACAGCAAATAACCTACCCAATAAATAGGCAATATCCTTTTTTTCGATATCCAATGACATAGGCACCTCCATTTTGTAATTACGTACTAATACAGCCTTACAAATCACGGCTCTAAGATAGGTGATCTTTTGATCAGCCCGAATACGATTTAAAACACCATTAAAAAGATTGGCGGGATAGTGCGTCCCCTCCAGTATAGAACGCATTAATAATCCTCCAAGAAGAGGAGAAATGTTCTTTGTTTCCCGCGCAGTTTCTTTCAGTAAGTGCCAAATTCCGGGATTTAACGGATCTTTATCCCGGCTCCTCTCCATTTGCAAATGGTCAAAATGTTTACCGATTCGATTTATTACAACATTAACGGTAGATACATACCAAAAACGAACAGCAAGACGAGAATTATTAGGAGCTAACCCCAAAATATAAAATAACACATCCCCATTAAAATTAGGAATATCCGGGCACATCCCTTTTCGTGCCGCATCTAAAAATAATCTTAATTGTTCCGAGTCATCCACATCATCATGAGGATCAAAAATACAACCTAAATATGATTCAAAACACGATTCCCTTTCTGTCCAAAAAACAACCGTTGTATCTCCAACTTTTATTCGTTGCCTATTAGATAAATCTCTACGCAAAATATGATTTAATGCCGCAGTGTACTTGAACGCGTCATTTATGTTTAAGGGTGCATTGTAACTTTGCTCTTTCCCATAGGAACAAAAAGCATTTTTATTAAATGAAGCAATTGCCGCTCCTTTAGCCTGTGCTCCATCCACATTTTTTATCATTGGATGAAGACGCGCTAAAGACATTTTTTTACCAGTCAGCAAACATTGCCCTTTTTTAGGTTCTTCTGTTTCAGAAAGAATATGCGTCCACATTCTTTTGATATCCATTAATTCGTGAACATATTTACGTTGTCCGTCAATCATAAAAACAAGATTCGTACCTGCGATGTCTTTCCAATTATCCAGTTTTTGGGCATACTCAGGCTTCCATAATTTTAAGAAATTCAGTACCGCCTGGCTCTCCCTAGAATAGGTTTCCGATAAACGCTTTACGTGATAACTTTTAAACTCCTTAAAAGCGGCTACAGCTCTCTCTTTTTGTTTTTCTGATTTTGCAACATCATTTTCATCCCATAGAACAGCCCCGAAAACATATTGTGTATTATCCCACATAAACTGGGGACTAAATCCCGATCCGGAACGCTCAATTGAAGGTAGCAACATTGTCTCTGCTCGCAACTTTCCTCCATCATCAATACGAAGATCTTTTATTTGCACTACATGACCATCAAGATCCAACACTATGGCAAATGAAATTTTTTGAATCGCGTACCCAAATCCCGACAACTGAATCTCCGGATTTTTTTTGAGCCTATCATACAAAGCAATTAGCGATTGAATTATCATGCAACTACCTCCTGTTTGCAATCGATAATACCATTTTTCATAACGGCTCTGAAAAATCTCGGTGACATATTGTCTTTAAAATCAATATCGTGCAACATAAAACCCAAGTCACGTTCTCCGGACAATGTTGATTTTGGAATATCTGAACACAATTCAAAATTTACGGCAAACTCCCTACACCCAAAATACGGACGATGGAAACACTGCCCTGCCTCAGCGCGCCGATTAAATATATCCAGATGTTTTCCGATATTATTATCTTCTCCGCTCGTAAACTCAAAATGTGCCTCAATGACATATTCAACGTTCCTCAGAACCATAGACGCTCGCTGTTGCCGTTCGTCTTCGATATATTGCTGAATTGGAATGGTCCCGACCTCCATTATTTTTTTATTAACAGTCGCCTTATTAGACAACTCGTTACGGCGAATATTCTCAAAACAAATGGGATTTATCACATGTATCCTATCAATAACCCATCTAATTGCCGGTTTCCAATAAACAGCTTCGAGTATCCCACGCGCGGCAGAAGGTGTAATAACATCGTATGATACACGTTCAACTTTCATCTCCGGTCGAGAAAAACAGGCATACTCCCCCCAGACTCTCAATTTGATCCCATATCCCATAACGCTCCCTCCTTTAACAAATAGTTTCTTCCACATCCAAATATTCGGGGACATTCATAAGTAACCCCATCTTATCATCGTATAGAGATTCTATACTAAGCACACTGACATAACCATTGCACTCCAAATAAGAGCACAGTTCTGTTAAGTGGCGTGGATATACTTGAACAGTGTATCTTTGAAGCCGTCTCAGTGTCCTAGATGGATATTTTAAGTAGTCAAGCTCCCCAACCATTTTTTTGACATCTTCTTTATCTTCTCCGAAAGCAATAACAATGGGATTTGTTGCGTTGTTTATCATTTTGAACACCGATAGTTCCTCAAATTGAATGTTACCATTTTTCGCTCTCCCGCACATTGACAAAACTTCATCATCATCCATCCGATGCTGTTTGAGCCAATAATAGTCTAAAAAATATTCACGTATACATTCGGGATTTAACAGCTTACCTTTAAACCTTTCCAATAATCGTTCAGAACATTGAGCCGTCTGCCTGAAATATCCCGCGGGAATACCTTCCTCCGGCTCAAACACAAAAACTTTTCCGTTTGCTTGAGAACCTTCCCTGTTACATCGCCCTGCCGCCTGAGCAATGCTGTCCATACCGGAAAGTGAGCGAAGAACCACCGGGAAATCAACATCGACTCCGGCTTCGATCAATTGAGTGCTCACAACCCGGCATCTCCGTCCGTCTTTTAGCCTCTGCTTTATTTCCGATAAAATACGAGTACGATGTGCCGGGTACATCAGGGCGCTTAAATGGAAATTGTCACCACTACCGTTTAGTTGTTCAAAAATATTTTTTGCCTGCTTTCTCGTGCTGACTATGCACAATATCTGATCTTGTTTGTTTATTCTCGCGCTGATATCTTCGGACTTCCGCTTACCTATAAAACTCACTTCCGTTCTTTTTAAAATCCGGAACAATTTCCCTACGTCGGGAACAATCTCTCTTATGCCAGACAATCCTTCTTTGAAATCGTCCGATTGGTCTATCGCGGGTTGTGTCGCCGAACATAACACGACGGACACCCCATAATTCAGAGTAAGCTCCTTGATAACCTCTATGCACGGTTTAAGCTTCTCAACGGGTATTGCCTGCACTTCATCAAAAATAACTACACTGTCGGCAATATTATGAAGTTTTCGACATCTAGATGTCCTGTTCGCGAAAAAAGAATCAAAAAACTGAACGTTAGTGGTCACAACCATGGGCATATCCCAGTTTTCAGAAGATAACTTTTTTTCCCAATCTTTTCCCTCAAAAGTAAAATTACAATGATGTTCCAAGACAGAATCATCACCCAACATGCCGCGAAAAACACTTGCGTTTTGTTCAATAATGCTTGTGAACGGAATAACGTAAATGATACGTCGTTTATTATATTTAACGGCATGATCCAGAGCAAAAGCCAAAGATGCCAGGGTTTTACCTCCGCCGGTCGGAACAGTTAAAGAGAACAATCCGGGAGAATTATCCGAAGATGATAGACAATGTTTGAGAATGTCATCCCGTATTTCATTGATAACAGATTTTTTTGCGTCATTACGTAAACTGTCAAAATTTTTTCTAAATATTTCACGTAATTGACGCAAATCATTTTTATTTTCGCGTAGTTTATTTTGATCTGGATTTAAAAATTTTTCGGTATCCAAAAAATCAGCGTCAACTAAACATGAAAATATCATCCTTATAAAAAACTGTAATTGAAACCCGAATCTTGCTCTGTCTATTTTAATGGGCAAACCTTTAAGCGAAACATCGTTCATACATTCATACTCAACATCGCAAATCTCTTTATCTTCCAATCGATACCGCAAACCGTGCGTTGCATGACACTGCCAATCCGGTAAACCCCCATGATGCCCCGCCAATACGTAAGAAAGTGCTTTACCTTCATCTTTTAATTTCGAATATACGTAACGCGCGCCAAACGTGGAGTGATCCACTTTTCCGTGATAGTTTTTCGCAAATTCATCAACTATATTATTCGCGTTACGTAAGTAAGCCTGAAATTCTCTACTGCCTTTTCCCACATCATGACATAACCCTGCGAGATATGCCCACTCTTCTCCGTTAAAATACCGACCAAATTCGGCACTTTTTTCCGCAACATTTTTTAAATGGGCATCTAATTCTTGCCATCTTTCAGGTTTTTCCAATCCCAAGCTATGCGCAAAATATTTATTTGACATACTGTATCATCCCCAACATTCTCAATTATCCTTGTGCATTGCCCTCTACTCGCGAATTCCGAAATTTTAATCCACTCATTCGGGTAGATTCTCCCCACCTGCCAGCAAGGAACACTGATCCCATTATATATCACTGACAATAGTGATAGTAGCTTTTTTTCGTGTATACACGCAAGATGTATGCACTAGCCGCTTTATTCAAGTCTATAAAGGATACACATGTGTAGGCAGGATGAAAGGATGGGATCCATGCGACAGGGCCGCTTCGTGCCCACATTAATTCGCACCTGTTTACTGCTAGGGGTCAGGAAAAAAGCAGGTGACACTTGCAAAATTATAAGCTTAAACGGCACAAAAATAGTTCATCTTATGATTCTCTGACGCCATCGAGGGTCGGCGAATAAACATTGCTATGCTTTCCGCAAAATGTCTTTGATAATATCCACCATTTCACGCATACCCGTGGTAAACTTAACGGCATCAGGTATAATTCTAATGGTGAATGTCTTGCTATCAGAATCATATTTCTTCATGAAATCTTCATCACTGAGCTGCTCCGCGTTGAGAATAAGGACGTAATATCTCTCCAGGGTTTCTTTTGACCAACCTAAATGTTTCGCGATAGTGAAAAGCATAATCTCCGGTAACGGCATATAGTCATTAGATGCCGGGAAGGTCTTACTTATGAACTCTTTGATCAAACCCTGTGCTTTGAGTCTGCGATAAACAGTAGATTCAGATACGCTAAACCCTCTGTTATCAGTAATGTAGAGAGCAACTTCCCTTGAAGACCACTCTGGATTTAGCAATGCTACCTCAACGATCATTTGATCCTCTTCGGGTTTGATCTGATTCCATTGCCTTAACCGGTGAGGCTTGTTGTCAACAAGCCCTTGTACGCCGTATTTTTTCAAATTACCTTTCCACCTGTAATAAGTAGACTGCGGTATATCATACTTATCTAATGTTGCAGTTTTGCTCAACACGGATGATTCAACCAGGCGGATGATCTCTATTTTTTTCATTTTACTCATATGCTGATACCTCCGCCTACATGCCAAGACTTTTTTTATATTTCATTATACTGAGGGTGAGCTCAGCCACCGCCCGTTTAAGGTCACCGTTTTCGTCTTTGAGATTCTTTACCTCATCTGTTGTTGCATTGCGAAGGGAAGCGCGCGTAAGTCCGTTCTTGCCGGCTTCAAGGAATTCTTTGGACCATTTGTAATAAACGGCTGATGCTATACCTTCTCTACGACATAGATCAGTTATGGGAACATCGCCTCTTAATCCTTCAAGGACTATTCTGATCTTTTCGTCTGGAGGAAACTTCCTGCGGGTATACTTGCGAACTTGTTTTACTACATCTTGTGGCTTTGTCATTTTTAGCTCCTTTTGGGATCTCTCTCCCGATTATGGAACTAAAATCGCGAACTTTCAAGCATATTCCCACTAGTGGGAATATGCTTGAATCCCTCTACTACCAAACACTCCCACTTTTGCTGACGGCAAACACGTTAAGGCACTATCCGGACGGATAAAAACGAGACATAAAGCGATAGCCACAATTTTCATGAACTTCTTCTTGTTTAAACAGGACATACTTTCCTCCATGTTTTCGGGCACTTTCTAGCTTTTTAATAATTAGCATCTGCTCTGAATAAATTATTATACGATAAGCACTTTAAATATCCAACTTTTTAATGCTTGACTCTTAGGCAGGACAACAGGTCCGGAAAGCAGAATCCCTATCGGGGACATGACATGCAGACTGTGTCGCAATTAATCTCAGTCACGCTCCCCCCGACGTCATTACGAGGAGCGAAGCGACGCGGCAATCTCATAATATCGAATAATTTTATGTGGTTGCTTTGTATATGTTTTTTGCATGACATTTGCGAATTGA
>JAJRVD010000095.1 GCA_024277375.1 Candidatus Omnitrophota bacterium
AAACCCATTTGCTGAAATTTTAGCTGCTCCTCCTTAAAAATAAGCCGACGACATAGCAGATTCTTCGACTCGGTCACTTCGTGCCCTCGCTCAGAATGACATATGTTGGGATAATTCTCTGCGGAGAACTGAACTATTACATATTGTGAGCATTGGATATTTGGCTGTAATGTTAAGCAATCCCGGATATTTTGCTTCGCAAAATTCCGGGATGACAAATTCGAGGAAATTTTTATATGAAAGGGGCATGACGCGCGCAATTCGTAAAAAGTGGGGTCATTTTTACGTATGTTTGAGCACGGCATACCCTCTCACATAGAAAGCCTTACACATGTCCCTACGTCAATGTTTTTTCTTTTTCTTCTTCAGGGGCGCAAATATTTCTCTCCGCGAGATACTTATACAAGTTATACTGATAGGTCACCTGCTTCTGAGCTTCAGCGAGAAGTTCTTTCGCCCTCTCCGGATTCGCTTTCCGAAGTATCCTATAACGGTTTTCGTTATAGATATAATCTTCAAGCTTGATAGTTGGTTCTTTGCTGTCAAGAGACATCGGGTTTTTGCCTTCGGCACAAAGAGCCGGGTTATATCTAAATAGCGGCCAGTGCCCCGACTGAACAGCTTTATTCTGTTCGTCATATCCATCAACCATGTTTATACCATGCGCTATACAATGCGAGTAAGCGAATATGATCGCCGGTCCGTCATACGCTTCGGCCTCCGTGAACGCTTTTATCGTCTGCGCCGGATTTGCTCCCACCGCGATCTTAGCGACATACACATATCCATAGCTCATGGCCATAAGGCCCATATCTTTTTTCCCTATAGGTTTACCGCTCGCGGCGAATTTCGCTACCGCCCCCATAGGCGTAGCCTTAGAAGCCTGGCCTCCCGTATTTGAATAAACCTCGGTATCGAGAACAAGAATATTAACGTTCCGTCCTGAAGCAATAACATGGTCTAAACCCCCGTAGCCTATGTCATATGCCCAACCGTCTCCGCCAACCGCCCATACGGATCTTTTAATGAAATAATCCGCCACACTTAAAAGTTCTTTACAATCCTCACAATCGCACTCTTCAAGAAGTTCTTTAAGTTCTGAAACGTTCTGACGCTGCGCTTCTATTTGTTCCTGCGTCAACTGATCAGCGGATTTAACCTCTTCAAGAAGTTTTATGAGCTCCTTCTTACACTTAGCGGAAGAGATGATCCTATCCGCCAACTCACCGGCATATTCGGCATATTTGTCAACCGTAAGGCGCATACCAAAAGCAACCTCAGCATTGTCTTCAAATAAAGAGTTTGTCCATGCCGGACCACGACCGTCAGCGCGCTTACAATAAGGTGTGGTCGGCAAGTTACCGCCGTAGATAGAAGAACAGCCTGTCGCGTTAGCTACCAACGCCCTGTCACCAAAAAGCTGGCTCATTAATTTAACATATGCCGTCTCTCCACATCCGGCGCACGCTCCTGAATACTCAAACAACGGCTTCATAAACTGTATACCGTTCATCGCCATACGGTTATAAAGTTCCGGGGACGGCTCAGGAAGATCGAGAAAGAATTTGTAATTCTCGCTCTCAGCGACTCTTAAAGATTCCTGTGGCATCATTCTTATGGCTTCTTTCGCTTTCATCGGACAATACTCAACACATGAACCGCATCCGGTACAATCTTCAGGCGCGGTCTGAAGCGTATACACATACCCTTCCCTACCCTTTGGCGGCTTAGGCGCGGCATACTTAAACGTTTCAGGGGCGTCTTTCGCCAGCTCCTCTTTGTAGATCTTTGACCTTATCGCCGCATGCGGACAGAGAAGAACGCACTTACCGCACTGTATGCACGCATCAGTATTCCATACCGGAATATTGAGTGCGATATTCCGTTTCTCATATTGAGTGGTTGCCGTAGGCCATGTTCCGTCCGAGGGCATTTCTGACACCTTTATGGTATCACCTTCGGCGCGCATGATCTTTGCCGTGGTATTTTTTACGAATTTCGGCGCGTCGTCAGCGATGGTTTCAACTTCTTCTATTTTGTCGTTGAAAGAATCCGGCACGCTAACCTCTTCGATCTTGTCCAGAGCCGCGTCTACCGCCCGTACGTTCATATCAACTACTTTATCGCCTTTTTTCCCATAGCTTTTTTTAATGGCCTCTTTTATGGCTTCAAGAGCGGTTTTCTCATCAATTACCCCGGATATTTTAAAGAACGCCGTCTGCATAATAACGTTAATACGGCTTCCCAGCCCTATTCCTTCGGCTATTTTGACGGCATTTATTATGTAGAACTTAAGTTTTTTATCCACTATTTGTTTTTGGACCTTTGCCGGCAGATAATCCCAAACTTCATCTTTGGCATGCGTAGAGGTTAGAAGGAATATACCGCCATCAACAACATTCTTCAACATGTCATATTTTTCAAGGAAAGAAAAATTGTGGCATGCCAGAAAATTCGCTTCCGTTATGAGATACGGACTGCGTAGAAGTTTTTTGCCAAAACGCAAATGAGAAATAGTTATCGCACCCGCTTTTTTTGAGTCATACACAAAATACCCTTGAGCGTTATTGTCGGTCTTCTCAGCTATTATTTTGATCGAGTTCTTGTTAGCGCCGACCGTTCCATCCGCACCCAACCCATAAAACATCGCGCGATAAACGTCGTCACTTTCGGTGCTAAAAGACGTGTCGTAACTCAAACTTGTATTTGTTACGTCGTCATTAATGCCTACCGTAAAATGATTTTTTACTTCTTTCTCCAAAAGATTATCAAACACGGCCTTGACCATGCTGGGAGTGAATTCCGCCGAGCCCAAACCATAGCGGCCTCCGACTATAAGCGGATACTCCTTAAACGGCGCGAAACCATCCTCCATAGCCTCACCAATAGCCGTACGTACGTTACCATAGAGCGGCTCACCGACACTGCCCGGTTCCTTGGTTCTATCCAGAACGGAAATACTCTTTACCGTCTTCGGCAGGGCTTTCACAAACGCCTTTATGTCAAACGGCTGGAACAGCCGTACTTTTACAACTCCGACTTTTTCACCACCGACATTAAGCGCTTCAACCGTTTCGTGTACCGCCTCGGAACCCGAGCCCATTATTACGATAACCCTGTCAGCGTCTTCGGCTCCCTCATAATCGAAAAGGTTATATGCCCGGCCTGTCAGTTCAGCGAACTTATCCATAGCTTTTTGCACTATACCAGGACAGGCCTGGTAATATTTGTTAACCGATTCACGACCCTGAAAAAATACATCCGGGTTTTGAGATGTCCCCCGAATAATCGGCTTCTCGGGATTCATACCCCACGCGCGATGCGCGCGTATAAGTTTTTCATCAAGCATCGCTCTCATATCGTCAAACGTAAGTTCTTCTATTTTTTGTATCTCATGAGAAATACGGAAACCTTCGAAAAAGTGAAGAAACGGAACTCTTGCTTCTAAAGTTGCCGCTTGCGCTATCAGCGCGAAATCCATGGCTTCCTGGACGCTGGTCGAGGAAAGAAGCCCCCAACCGGTACCGCGTGTTGCCATGACATCAGAGTGATCGCCAAAAATAGATAACGCCTGAGCGGCGATAGCTCTGGCAGCGATATGAAATACCGTCGGAGTCAGTTCTCCCGCGATCTTGTACATGTTAGGTATCATGAGAAGAAGCCCCTGTGATGCCGTAAACGTAGTCGTCAAAGCACCCGTGGTCAACGCCCCATGCACAGCGCCGGCAGCGCCGGCTTCAGATTGCATTTCTACAACCGTTGGCACTGTACCCCAGATATTCTTTTCACCTCTCGCCGACTTCTCATCCGAGATCTCCCCCATCCCCGAAGACGGGGTAATAGGATATATCGCTATAACTTCGTTTGTCGCGTGCGCGACATGTGACACTGCACTGTTTCCGTCATGCGGAACCATACGCCGTTCCATTATAAAACCTCCCACTTTAGTATTGTAAAAACGCGCTAAATATAGCCCCAGAACCAGGGCAAATAGAGAGCACATTGTATCACAAAAATCTGTGGTTGTTAAGAGAAATTGATCGTATATTGTTGCCACCTGTGTGACGTCATAAAAGAGGCGGAAGGTAGTTTACGCGGCCTTCATAAATCGCCTTAAGCGGGCAAATTTCCGCATAAGTGCACTTCTTTCAAAAGGTTCTGCTCCGGGTAACAGAGTAAAGATCAACATTCCGGTTTCCTCATCCGGATCAGCTGAACTCAAGTTCAGTTCCCCTAATATCTCCGATACATGATCCAGAATCGATGGGTCCATCGCATAGGCGAGAGATATCGTTACTACCTCCAAAAGCGGGAGTGTTTGGTAGTAGAGGGATTCAAGCATATTCCCACTAGTAGCCTGACACTCATGCCATGATGTGTATTTTGAAATAACAAAATTAACAAGCATACTTCACATAAAGCATAGATATTAACTAAGGAGGCTTATGAAGAAGAAGTATATTGTTGATCTTACAAAAGAATAACTGATGGAGGTAAAGAAAATTATTTCATCTGGCAAACATTCAGCGAGAAAAATTCGCAGAGCGTGCGTATTGTTGAAAGCAGATAAGGGATGGACCGATAAGAAGATCTCAGAAGCAGCCGATATAAGTAGGCCGCAGGTAGAACGGATTCGTAAACAATTTGTTGAAGAATCTTTTGAAACGGCGATAAACGGACGAAAATCCAGGAGGGAATATAAACGCAAATTGGATGGTAAGCAAGAGGCACAGCTGATAACTCTTGCCTGCAGCGAATCCCCGGAAGGCACTACACGCTGGACATTGAAGATGTTGGCCGATAAGATGGTTCAATTAGAATATGTAGAAAATCTATCATCCGAAACAGTAAGAAGGACTTTAAAAAAAACGAGTTAAAACCATGGCTTATGGAGCAATGGTGTATACCTCCAAAAGCAACTGCGGAATTTGTTTGAAAAATGGAGGATGTGTTAGATGTTTATACTCAAACTTATAATAAGAGAAACGGGATAAGTAATCTTTTCATGTTTTTTTCACCTATCACCGGTTGAAGACATGTAAAAGTAACGGATCGTAGAACAAAGATTGATTGGGCAAAAGCGATGAGAGAAATAGCTGATACACATTTTTCTGAAGCGGAAAAAATCACGATAGTAATGGATAATTTGAACACGCATAATCCGTCATCATTTTGCGAAGCATTTCCACCTGAAGAAGCAAAGCGTGTTCTGGATAAATTTAAATTTCACTATACTCCGAAACATGGGAGCTGGTTGAATATGGCGGAAATAGAATTGAGTATTTTGAATAGACAGTGCTTAAATAGAAGGATTGCGAATCAAATGGAATTGAAACGTGAAATAATGGCATGGGAGAAGAAAAGAAATAGTATGAGCAAGACAATAAATTGGCGTTTTACGACGACAGATGCACGGGTAAAATTAAGAAAACTTTATCCATCATATGAAGGGTGTTAGACTACTAGCCTAAATTGTCCCATTTGGTTTGACGACATACACGGGAAGACCTTGGAGCGAAAATTTTCGAAATCTTCTTTTACCGCCTCAATAGTATACTTTGCAGTCGACTCAAGAAGCACTTCTGCGAAGGGTACATCAAAAAACAGCTCTGGCTGTAAAGTATCTCTCTGAAATCCGAGTTCAGGATTCGCCCACACAATGCTATTAAGCGCGAACAGAAACACCACAACAATTATCATTGTCTGTAGCCCTACTCTGTGCCCTTTATTGTGGTTGTTCATCTTCCTCCTTTTTATCTCTCGAAAGTTATGCGAAATAAACCTTTTGTCATTCGGGCTGTATCGTAATTCGTTTTGCGAATGACCACATACAATATGTTGTAGGGGTTCGATTCATCGAACCCGATATAACGGGCTTGATGAATCAAGCCCCTACATTATGACACAGTCTGATTGAAAAAACGGCGTTTTGCGTATCTAAGGCTATATTGTTAACCTATAACTACAGTGTAACAGAATATTAGTGTTAAGTCTATATAAAGCTACTGAGCCTAAAGTTAAAAAGAACATCATTTTTCAACCTATTTCAAACAGACAAGTTAAAGTATCATTAATGGCATTGCGGAGAAATGGATACTATGAGCGATACAAACGGGGTTAATAACAGATTACTATAAAAAGAGGGAAGGTTCTTAAAGAACCTTCCCTCTTTTTATAGTAGGGGCGTATCACGCTACGCCCCTACATAATATATCCTAAAACCTGTTATTCTGACGGCGGAGTGGCTTCAGGTAACGCGACACTTGCCTGCGATGCCCCCCCGGAGAGAGACATATAAAAGCTCAAAAACGCTACCATCATGACTATCGGAATATATGACTGCACCGCCGCGTTTACGACCGCGACTAAAATCTGGCTTATAACTACCGGAAGCGGTACCGAGACAAGTCCTATCAGAAACCCTACTACAAGAGAGATAACTAAGCTTATACCCAGAAGCACCGCGAACAAAGCCAGGGTTTTTCCAAAGTTGGCCTTCGCTGTCGCCACACCTTTCTTAAGCGCTTCAACAGACCCCAAATCGTCAGCAACGATAACATATATCGGATATACAAGTAAGGTTATAAGCCCAACTGCCGCGATAGTAACGATAACAGCTACTATGCTCCGCGTAACAATATTGTCACCAAGAAGTAAAAGCCCCGTACTCGCGAGACCCAAAACAAGAACAACTCCTATAGCCAGAAGGATATAAATGAGCAAAAGACCCAGAATTCTTACGTAAAATTTCTTGCCATATTCCGTAAACCGGGAAATATTGTTAGCCCCTGTCTTCAGCTGATCTTTAACCAGGCCAAGCGCGCCGCCCTGCAGAAAAATAAACAGCAAAAAGAAAACAATGCTTGAGATTATCGAAACGGCAACAACACCCGGATTTCCGACCCTTTCGGGATTAGCCAAAGGCAGACTAATAAGCCCTATTATGGTGTTAAACACAAAGAAAACCAAAACTACGTTCAGTAGCTTTGTGACTTGACCAAACCCTTTTTTTACAGCTTCCATAATACCCATAAATACCTCCTGCTAATGATTACCAGTTATAAATCCCTCGTCTCGGCCTTCGACCCCGCTCGAGATGACAGCACATACCAATTAGAGTATAATGATAATACGTACGGTGTCAAGACTCCTACGCCTCTTTTCGCTCTTCTAACGCTCTCTGAAGGGTAGCCGAATCCGCGAACTCGAGAGAAGCCCCGACGGGCACCCCTCTGGCAAGACGCGATACCTTAATATCAAAAGGCTTAAGGACCTCTAAAAGATACAAAGCTGTTGTTTCGCCTTCGGTAGTAAAATCCGTGGCGAGAATAACCTCTTCCACCCCATCGGTTCCAACCCTTTTTACCAGATCCGTTATCTTTAACTCATCCGGGCCGACACCATCTATAGGTGAAAGTTCGCCCAAAAGCACATGGTAAACCCCGTTATATACCCCGCTTTTCTCCATAGCGATAACACCATTCGGATCTTCGACCACACAAACAAGCTTCGGATCACGTGCCGTATCCGAACAAATCGAACAAATATCTTCATCGCTAAGATTGTTACACGTTCGGCAAAACCTGACATTCTGTTTTACCTCTCCGATAGAACGTATTAGGGAATCTGTCTCTTTTCGGGATGCTTGCAAAATGTAGAAGGTGAGCTTTTGTGCCGAATGCGCGCCGATACCCGGCATTTTCTTGAATGCTTCGATCAGCCGCGCCATAGGTTTCGGAAACCCTTTTATCACTTATTGTCCTCCGTAAAATCCTGTACGAGATGTCCGCCAAAAACATCCATAGCTTTTTCTATTACAGGTTTCATTTTCTCTCTGGATTCAGCCTTCCTGGCGGGGACAACTTCCTCTTTTTCGGGATCTTTCCCCAAAAATTCCAGTACCGTAAACTCTAACTTTGGCTGACTTCCGGTAACTTTTTTTATAGCTTCTTCGACAATATCGCGACCATTGGTTTCAAGAGCCTCTTTATTGAACGCATGCTCCGCATCAAAGCCTATGACAATCTTATTGTCACTGAATTCTAGGGGTTTCCCCGCTGAAAGAAACGTGAAAACCGACATCTTTTTGTTTTTCACATAATTCATCACAGAGCTCCAATGCACTTTTGAGGTTGCAAGATCTACCGCGCCTGAAGTAACCGAATTGGTCTCTGTCTCGTTCTGCGGCACTTCCTCTCGCGCCTCTTCTATCTCCGCTACTTCTTCCGAGGGCGAACCGCTATTTTCCTCTTTATCACTCCGCGCATCCATGTTCTCTAATCTATCAAGAACCTCCGGCAAAGACAATATACTCTTCCTTCTTGTCAACCTTACAAGCATTATCTCTATCGGAGCTCGCGCGGATGCCGCCATCTTCATAAGGGTAAGACAATGTGAAAGGTTCTGCAAAATATAGAGGATCTCATCCAGAGAAAGCTTATCGGACTGCTCTTTTAGTTCGGCAAGCTCCTCGGCGCTGAAAGCCATATCGCCCGTGGGCTCACCCGCGGTTTTCAATATCATAAGATCTCTGTAATAACCAATGAGATTATTTGTTACAAAAACCGGATCTTTACCGTTATTTATGAGATCGTCGAGTATTTTGGTAACCCTGTCAGTCCTGCACTCTATCACCGCGTTTGCCAACTCCATTATCTTATCTCTTCCAACCGCCCCCAAAAGCTCAACGACATCATCATAATTCACTTGTTTGCCGGAAAAAGATATCATCTGATCAAGCACGACCAGCGCGTCCCTCAAGCTCCCCTCTGACGTACGCGCTATTAACAGTGCCGCTTTCTCATCGAGAGCGATCTTCTCTTTTTTAGCGACAGTCATTATCCTGTCGAATATTACTTTCGGTGATATTTGTTTAAAATCAAATCTCTGGCATCGTGACAAGATCGTCGGAAGAACTTTGTGCGCTTCCGTGGTCGCGAAAATAAATTTAACATGCGCTGGCGGCTCTTCCAGCGTTTTCAAAAGAGCGTTGAACGCCTCGGTTGTAAGCATATGCACTTCATCTATTATGTATACTTTAAACTTTCCCTTGGAAGGAGAAAATTTAACATTCTCCCTTAATGCTCTGATCTCGTCTATACCCCTGTTAGACGCTCCATCTATTTCAAGAACGTCAATATTGTTCCCTTTTGTGATCTCCAAGCAAGAAACACATTTATTACAGGGAGCTTTTTCAGGCGGGCCCTCACAATTAAGCGTTTTTGATAATAAACGCGCGATCGAAGTCTTCCCAACCCCTCTGGGCCCGCAAAAAATATACGCGTTCGCGACACGTCCGACGTGAATAGAATTTTTCAAGGTCCTCGTCACGGTTTCCTGGCCGAGGACATCATCAAATGTTTGTGGTCGATATTTTCTGGCTAGTATCTGATAAGACATGGTTTATGTTATAACACACAAGACATCAGGATTCAAGGAACTCAGCCACCATCAGCTGATACATTCGTTCAGTGTCAAAATAATTACCCACAAGCTTACCCCCCGCGCCTTTTGCTCCCCTCACGGCTCCCGGCCCCATCCCCATAGGCGCGGGAGCGGGGGCTATCCCCCCTTTTGCCAAGATGTCTATAAGCGAACATGACTTTTCCCAGGCGTTAAAACATTCAGCGACTGCTTTGGCTGTCGCTGAAAACACCACCAAGATCCCTTCCTCCTGTCGGGGAGCCCTGTAGAGCATATAGCTATACAGTTCGCCCTCTTCCATCGCGCTATCCCCCGTAGACTGACCACTTCTAACAGATATTGGAACATTATTGCATGGCGGCAAAGTATATACACAAGATACCCCCTGTGGAAAAGGAATATCCATATGCGAATAACCTCTCTGCCACATACGCATCCCATTCTCAATAGCTCCGAGAACCGCTTTAACGCAAGCGATATAGTCTTGCGATCTGCCCTCCCGGTCAAAAGACTTTAACATGCTCGAAACCGTCAGGACCGGTTTCCCGAAACCACCGGTACGAAGCATCCCCTTTGCCCCTTCGACATCTACGTCGTTTATCACAACCGAATCCTGCCAAACTTTCCATGCGCTATTTACCAGGTCAGATATTTCTTGAGCGAATTCTTTTTTGCTTTCCATGGTAGGGAAAATTTCTTCGTCCCCCACGGCCAATGGCGCGAAAAAGAATATCGATATTATCAGTGTCAAGATTGTTTTTTTCATTGCTTATTCTTTATCAGGGGGATGTGCTGGAAATTCCGCTCGGGAAAACCTGGCAGGAATTCACCAAGCCATACCTCAATATACCTATGACAAGACCTATCCATGTTGCTTGTTAAATAATTCGATATACTGATGAGCGATACCTTCCCATGTCCAGGTATCCAAGATCTTTTTATTGAACGCCAACACATGCTCCGTAGATCTCTGCCAGTTATCTACAGTCCAGGCGATA
>JAJRVD010000096.1 GCA_024277375.1 Candidatus Omnitrophota bacterium
GATTAAAATACGGGTATATTTTAAGAATCCGAGAAGTGTGGGTTATTGGGTGTATGGGATAATTCTATAGATAGATACCGTAAAGCAACCAACAGGTGCGCCGTCTTCCCCCATGGGGGAAGAGATCAAAGAACTGGAACATGAAAGTGCCCAATTATCTTGACACTACTTTTATGTTCGTTAAGATTGCAATTGTAAACCAAAAGTGATAAACTTGTTTACAATATGAATGCGATAGAATTAAATGAAATCATATCAATGCCGATGGCGGAGCTTTTCTCTGCCGCGAATAAGGTTCGTGAAGAGCATATAGTCGATCGGATCGAGTTGTGTGGGATTGTTAACGCGAAGTCAGGGTCTTGCAGTGAGAATTGTAAGTTCTGTGCTCAATCGGCGCATCATGGCGCGAACATAGAGACTTATGCTCTAAAAGATGTTGATAAGATTATTTCAGAGGCTGAGGCAGCCAAACAAAATGGTGCCGGGCGTTTCGGAATTGTAACCAGCGGAAACAAACTTACCGGAGAAGAAATCGGTATAATCGCGGAGGCGGTACGCAGGATCATAAAAGAAGTGGGTATATCAGTTTGTGCTTCTCTAGGGGCTCTCGATGAGGCCTCATTTTTAACTCTGAGGGAAGCCGGGCTTACGAGATATCACCACAATATTGAGACTTCCGAACGCTTTTATCCTAATATCGTAACAACACACGATTACACGGAAAGGACAAAAACGGTAAAAGCCGCGAAGGCTTTAGGCCTTGAAGTTTGTTCAGGGGGGATCATTGGAATGGGAGAAACATGGCAGGATCGCATGGATATGGCGAACCTCCTGAAGGAGCTTGACGTAGATTCGGTTCCTTTGAACTTTCTTGTTCCGATAAAAGGAACGCCGCTTGAGAATATACAATTGATCTCATCGGAAGAAGCGATCCGGACAATAGCGCTTTTTCGTTTTATACTGAAAGATAAAACTATTAAGATAGCTGCTGGAAGAGAATCCGCTTTAAGGGACCATCAGGAGAGCTTATATATGGCAGGTGCTAACGGGATGCTTATAGGTGGTTATTTAACGATCGCGGGGCGGCCTGTTGAGGATGATCATGCGCTCATAGAGGAAGTAAGAAAGTTATGGAACGGACAATAGACGAGTTTTTAGCGAACGTGCGAGAAAAAAATCTTTTCAGGTCTCTTACGCAAGTTATCCCGCTTGGCGGTGGGCGTATCAGAATAGATGAGAAAGAATATACAAATTTTTCATCAAACGATTACCTCGGCCTATCAGGCCATCCGGATATAATAAAAGCCGTGCAAAATGTCGCCGGACCTGTTTTCGCGTCTTCGTCCTCGCGGCTTATGACGGGAACTTCCCTGCACATGAAGTTAGAAAAAGCTGTCGCGATCTTTAAGCAAAAGGAATCCGCGCTTGTATTTAATTCGGGATACCAGGCAAACGTAGGTATTATAAGCGCGCTTTTCGGTAAAGGTGATGTTGTGTTTTCCGATAAATTGAATCATGCCAGCATTGTTGACGGGATCCGTCTTTCCGGCGCTAAGTTATTTCGATTCAGACACAATGACACCGAACATCTTGAAGGACTGCTTAATAAGGAAAGAAAAAATTTCAGAAATGCTTTGTTAGTGACAGAGACAGTATTTAGCATGGATGGGGATATCGCGCCCATCCCGGAAATGGTGGGACTAAAAGACGAATTTGATTGCCTTTTTATGGTGGACGAGGCGCATGCGACGGGAATATTTGGCGACCATGGAAGTGGTGTGGTGGAACTTGCCGGTAGGAGCGCTGATGTCGATATTGTTATGGGGACTTTCAGTAAAGCTCTCGGGGGGTTTGGCGCTTATGCCGCGTTTTCTCATAAGATAAGAAATTTTCTGATAAATACCTGCCGTAGTTTCATATATTCTACAGCTCTTCCCGCGTCAGTTATAGCGGCAGATCTGGAATCTTTATGTATAATAAAAAATGAGCCCCATCGGAGAAAGACGCTGCTTTCCAATGCCGCGTATTTTCGCAAGTCATTACAGGGAAAAGGGTTCGAGGTCTCTGGTGAGTCGCAGATCATTCCAATAGTTGTGGGTGAGAATGCGGAGGCCTTGGCTTTAAGCGAATTTCTGCGGGATAAGGGATATTGGGTGACACCGGTGAGGCCTCCGACAGTTCCTAAGGGAAGTGCCCGAATTAGAATATCTCTTTCCTATGACCACACAAAAGAGATACTAGATAATTTTTTAAATGTCGCGGGAGCGGTATCACCTTCGGTGATGGGCCGCGAACATATAGGAACATAGTGTATGGATAAAAATAACATAGCAAAAAACTTTTCACGTAACGCTGTCAGTTATGAGGACCATGCGGGCATACAGAAGAAATGCGCGCGGAAATTGATAGATACCATCAAGGGTAAAACATTTGATCATGTGCTTGAGATTGGTTGCGGCACAGGATATTATACAGACCTGTTGCGCAGGGAATTTGATAACGCGAAAATAACCGCTGTTGATTTTTCTGAAGATATGGTTAAAGTGGCCAGGGAAAAGTTTTCCCATGAAGACGTATCGTTTGTTGTGGGTGACGGGGAAAATATTGAAATTGAGCAAAAAGCGGATCTTATAACCTCAAATGCCTGCTTTCAGTGGTTTGAAAATCCGGAGTTCTCTTTTTCTCGATTTTCAAAGCTTTTAAAAGAGAATGGAACATTATGTTTCTCAATGTACGGGAAAGAGACTTTCAGGGAGCTGAAGGAGGTATTAAAAACGCATTTTGGCAATAGGCGGTGGTTGACATCCAGTAATTTCCCCACCCCCTCGGGGCTTGAGACAATACTAAAAAAACATTTCAAGAAATTTTCACTTGAGGAAGTTTTTTATGATGTGGAATTCACAACGCTTTTAAATTTTTTAAGAGACATAAAACGGTCCGGTACTCGAGGTGAAGGAATATTGGGCAGAGCATTTCTAGGGAAACACGTTTTACGTCAACTGGAAAAGACATATATCGAAAGATATAAGACGATTGCCGTAACGCATCATGTGTATTTTTGTAAGGCGAAGGTGTAGTATACCCTGTCATTCAGACTGTGTCATAATGTAGGGGCTTGATTTATCAAGCCCGTTATGTCGGGTTCGATGAATTGAACCCCTACAATATATTGTATGCAGTCCTTTACAAAGTGACTTGCGACACAGCCTGATTGCGAGGAGCGAACGGAGTGAGAGACGAAGCAATCTCAAAAAGATCAATATTTATTACTGGAACCGATACCGGCGTTGGAAAAACAATGGTAACCGGGCTTTTAGGGCGTTTCTTCGTCCAAAAGGGCGTTGATGTTGTTACGCAAAAATGGGTCCAAACCGGTTGCGACGGTGTCTCCGAAGATATTGATGAGCACCAACGAATAATGGGCAAAATTCCTGTCAGGAATGCTCGCATTGCCCCGTATATTCTTAAGTTTCCCGCGTCACCGCATCTTGCTGCCGCGCTTGAAGATAAGGCAATCGATGCAGAAAAGATCAAAGATTCTTTTCGTGCTCTTGAGGGCAATTTTGAAGTGGTGCTTGCTGAAGGTGCTGGCGGGCTTATGGTTCCCGTAAACGACAAAATAATGATCATTGACGTTGCTCTGGATCTCGAATTGCCGGTTTTGGTGGTCGCTGAAAACCGTCTTGGCGCGATAAATCGGACACTACTGACCATAGAGGCATTACAGAAGAGAAAGATGTCCATCCTTGGCATAATTTTTAACCGGCTATCCACAGGTGGGGATGAAACGATCCTTAAGGATAATCCGAACATTGTGGCGAAAATATCCGGAGAGAACGTATTAGGCGAACTCCCTTATAGCGATGAATTAAATCTTTTATATGAGAGTTTTGTGCCCATGGCTAAAAAGATTTTCGATTTTATGTGATCCCGAATACCCCGATTTAATCGCGGTTCCGGGATGATGATTTTGCTTGTTGTTGGTAAGGACGGGTGTGTTCCGTACAGGCAGTGCCTGGTAGGAACACACCGGGCTTTACCAACAACATCCAGGAAGGGTAGGAACTCACCCGTCCTTCCCTGACGAGTCCGAGAATGCTGAAATTTATAAGCGTTCTTCTTGTGGTTTTATCATGAATAATGAATTAATTAAAAAAGACTTAAAGTACATCTGGCATCCGTACACACAGATGAAAGATTGCGAAGAAGCGCCTCCTATCCCGATAGAACGCGCGGATGGGGTGAAACTATACGACTATGACGGCAACTTTTATTACGATACCATTTCAAGCTGGTGGTGCAACGTTCATGGCCATAATCACCCGACCATAAAAAAAGCGATAAAAGAACAATTGGACGCTTTCGAACATGTGCTTTTCGCG
Source organism: Candidatus Omnitrophota bacterium (assembly GCA_024277375.1). Lineage (GTDB taxonomy): Bacteria > Omnitrophota > Gorgyraeia > Tantalellales > Tantalellaceae > JAJRVD01. The sequence continues at coordinate 4,383 of JAJRVD010000096.1, forward strand.
GGTTTTACTCATAAGCCCGCCGTTGAATTAGCTGAGCGTCTTATTTCGATAACTCCGAAAAATATTACCCGTGTTTTTTACTCTGATAATGGATCTACCGCCGTCGAGGTGGCAATGAAAATGTCCATGCAATATTGGCAGAACAATGGTGACGAGAAAAGAACGTCCTTTCTTTCTCTTGATCGGGGCTATCATGGTGATACGATAGGTGCTATGAGCGTAAGCGGGGTGGATCTCTTCAACAACAGGTTTGAATCGTTGTTCTTTAAGTCTTTTAAGGCGCCAAGTCCTTACTGTTACCGGTGTCCATTTGAGAAGGAGAAGGAAAGCTGTTCGTTGGAGTGCCTGACGGGCATGGAAGGCATATTAAAAGAGCATGCGGGAGATATAGCGGGCATACTTCTTGAGCCACTGCTCATGGCCGCGGGCGGTATGATCATTTATCCGCCCGAATATTTAAAGGGCGTCCGGGACCTTTCAAATAAATACGGTGTTCATCTTATTCTGGACGAGGTCGCGGCGGGATTCGGCAGGACCGGAAAGATGTTCGCGTGTGAACATGCTGACGTCGAACCTGATTTTATGTGCCTTTCCAAGGGGATAACCTCCGGCTATTTACCGATGGGTGTGACGGTTACGACGGAAGAGATATTCAAGACGTTTTATGACGACTACGACAAATTAAAGACCTTTTACCATGGGCATACTTTCACGGGCAATCCGGTGGCCTGTGCGGCCGCGATCGCGAGCATTGATCTTTTTGAGAAGGAACACACTCTTGATCGAGTGGTGGAGATAGACGCTGAGTTGAAAGATTTTCTGAAAAGCGTACAGGATCTGCCAATGGTTGGAGATGTGCGAAGTATTGGCGCTGTCGGGGTGATGGAATTGGTTAAGGATAAAAACACTAAAGCATCGTTTGAATCAAAAAAACGCTTAGGATATGAGATATATAGTAGAGGGCTTAAAAAAGGACTGCTTCTCCGGCCTCTCGGCGACATCGTATATTTCTTTTTACCTTTGTCCGTAAAAAAAGGCGAATTGGACGATATATTTAACAGGACGAGAGAGATACTTGAGACTTCATCAATTTTCCTGTAGAATATGAAACACATGTCATTCTCGGCTCGCTTCGTTCGCCCGGAATGACAGATTGGAGGATTATGGCTATTCGAACCGGTAAGGGGGACAATGGACTGACGGGTGTTTCCGGGCGTTCCCGAACATCCAAAGATTCCGCGATCATACATGTCTTAGGAGATCTTGATGAATTGAGTAGTTTCTTGGGGTTAGTCAGATGTAAGGTGAAGTCCGCGTCCGATAAAAAGATCCTGAAGCGATTGCAGTTGTCTGTTTTCGGTATATCTTCCGAGATCGCGTTGGGCAAAAAAAATAAGCGGGATCCTCTTTTAGGCGAAGAGGATGTAAATTGGATAAATTCTGTTATTAATAAAAAGGACAAAAAGCTGAAGCTTGAGAGCGGGTTCTATCTTTCCGGAGAAAATGAGCTTTCCGCTTATTTGGATCTCGCAAGGGCAATCGCCAGACGAGCGGAGAGATACGCTGTTGCTTTCTTCTGTGACGTGAAGATCAAAAATCGCGTGAGTCTTACTTATTTAAATTGTATTTCTGATCTTCTTTTTCTCATGGCAAGAGACAAAGCGAATGGAAAAGGAAAGATAGGTGATAGGTTTTAGGTGCTAGGGAAAGGTTCTCCTCATTGTCATCCTGAGCGAGGCCCGAAGGGATTTATATGAACAAACACTATGATTTTCTGGTAATCGGCTCAGGTCCGGCGGGGCACACCTCGGCTATCAGGGCGGCTCAACTGGGTCTAAAAGTCGCAGTTATTGAAAAAGATGGAAATATGTTCGGAGGGGTATGCCTCAATGAGGGTTGTATTCCGGCAAAATCGTTGTATAATAGCGCGAAAATTTTTGATCTTGCGGAAAGGGAAGCGGAGCTGTTCGGCCTGAAGATAGGTAAGGGCGATATTGACATGAAGAAACTTGTCGCGAAAAGCCGCAAGCACGCGGATGATCTTTGTAAGGGGCTCGCGTTCCTTTTTAAAAAGAACGGGATCGATCTCATCGATGGCGCCGCGCGATTTATCGATAAAACATTGGTAGAGGTAATTGCTCCCGGTGGAGAAAAATTAACGATCCGGGCGGATAGATTTCTAGTCGCGACGGGGTCCGCTTCGCGCGAATTGTCTATCGCGCCGTTTGACGGTAAAAACATATTATCCAGTTCTGACGCGATCCGTTTAAATGAAGTGCCAAAAAAAATATTGGTAGTGGGAGGGGGAGCTATAGGGACGGAATTCGCGTCATTCTTTAATATTGTTGGGTCGGACGTAACCATCGTTGAAATGGAAGAGTCTCTCCTGCCGGGCGAAGACAAGGATATATCAAAGCGTTTAGCGACGATATTCAAGCAGAGAGGTATAAATGTGTTGACCCCCGCTTCTCTCAAAAAAGTGGAAGTAATTGATGGTGACGCGGTGGTCGCGATTGAAACAAAAAGTGAATATAAAAGCGAAAAATATAATGCTGTCATAATCTCGGTCGGCCGAAAGCCTTCAATGTCGGTTGGACTGGAAAATGTCGGAGTAAATGTGGACGAACAGGGTTTTGTCCGGGTAGATGAGCGGATGCGAACGAATATTGAGAACATTTACGCCGCCGGTGATGTTGTCCCCACTCCTATGCTGGCGCATATGGCGTCCAAAGAAGGGGAAGTCGCGGCAGAGTCGGCGGCGGGGAAGGACCCTGAGGTTATTGACTATACTAATGTCCCAAACGCGGTGTACACGAAAGTTCAGGTGGCAAGCGTTGGTATCTCTGAAGAAAAAGCCAAATCCGAAAATATCGATTATGCCGTTGGCAAGCAATTCTTCAAAGCGAACGGGAGAGCTGTGGTTAATTCGGAAACGGATGGGTTCATAAAGATCATCGCGGACAAAAACACTCATAAATTGGTAGGAGCTCACATTATCGGTTACGATGCCGCGGAACTTATACATGAATTTGTTGTTGCCAAAAGGAGCGGCCTTACGGTGGATGACATTGAAAAGACCATACATGCTCACCCTACCTTTTCCGAGACCGCGATTGACGCATGCCGATCCGTTTTTAATAAGCCCATTCATGGCTGATTTTGGGGGAGGTGCTGACAGACTGTGTCGCAATTAATCTCAGTCACGCTCCCCCCGACGTCATTACGAGGAGCGAAGCGACGCGGCAATCTCATAATATCGAATAATTTTATGTGGTTGCTTTGTATATGTTTTTTGCATGACATTTGCGAATTGAC
>JAJRVD010000097.1 GCA_024277375.1 Candidatus Omnitrophota bacterium
AATTGTTGTCGGAAAGTGGGTATACGGAGATCTATGGAAAAAGCTGATCTTGGGGGCAACTTACAAAACCGAGGATTACCGGAAAAAGACTGTTTCTTACTATAAAAGAAAAGTGCGAAAAAAACCCGCGGATATTGACAGCCTTTTAAGAGCAAGCAGACTTCTGGTATTATCCGGGAGGACCGAAGAAGCCATAGATTATTTAGAAAAGCGAGCGAAAAAACTTACAGGAGGAGAAGACGAACTTGTGCTTATCGCGTTTTTCTTAATAGACATGGAAGTTGGCGAAGATGAAAACCTGAAAAAGCGTCGAGATAAGGCAATAGAAAAAGCAACTAAAAGAGTAAGGGATCATAAGGGAGTGAGAGAAGATCGCAAGAGGGTGCGTTTAAAGTTTATCGAAGCAAAAAAACTTTTAAGAGAAGATAAGGTAGCTGACGCATTGGATGAGCTTGAGGGGGTCGACTTGGAGTATCTCGACATGAAGCAAGAAATCAGCCGGCAGGTTGCTCGGTTAAAATTGGAATTGCTTAAAGCCAAGGTTCAAGAAGAGACAGGCAAGCCGGAAGATAAGAGGGATAATGAAAAAGTGAAGAATATGATTGAGGAGATCGGCAAGCTTCTGGCGCTTGATGATGTAGTAAAGGGGGATAGCGCTACGACGGTTGAAAGGAGAGAACTCGCAAGACATAAAGAATTTAAAAAAGAATACAAGGAAAGCATCTTGGAAATAAAAAGCACGGCTGCCGGCAAAAAAGCGGATGAAGCTAAAGAGAAATATGACGAAGCTAAGGATGTTAAGGAGTCAACCGAGAAGCTCTCCGTAGAGAAAGAAAAGGAAGAAAAGAAAGAAAGCGCTGATGAGGAAGTGAAGAAGAGAATTGAGGTGATTGAAGGCAAGGTGACCGGAGACAGGGCGAGTTCCGGGGAAAAGACTGAACTGGCTATTTTGTATATAAAAACAGGCGAACACTTTAAAGCTGAAAAACTGGTAAAGAAGCTTAATAAAAAGCTTAACAAACAAAAAGATCCTGACGCGGCGCTGAAGGCTAAGGTTGGTATTGTCTTGGATCTGATAATGTTGCGAAAGGGCAAGAAAATAGATGTTAATGAATTAAACGATAATCTTGCGATTCTGGATTTCAAATGGCTGGGCAAGGATAAGGCGGAGAAGAAACCCGTAAGCTCGTCCGATAGTATCCTTTTGGCGCTGGTTTTTTCGGCGCTGGAGGAACATACCGATGGTATGACGCGCGCGGAAGGCAAGCGAGAGAGGTGGTTGAGAGCGGTAAAAGAGTGGATGGTCACAGCGAAGTGGAAAGCTGTCGCGGGGTATATCTTGCCAAGGTGGGGGCTTTGGCTTATATCGAAGGTGCCGGTACCAAGTGGTATCCCGGGTAGTAAGAAGAAAGCGTTCAAAGAAATAAGACGCAGTGCTTTGAGAAAATTAAAAACATATGAAGGGGAAATTGAGGGCTACACATTTGACGACCCGGGCGATAAGGAAAGTCTCCTGGCTGCGCTTAAGAAGAGTTCGGATGTGCTGTCGGAAAAGGTGAAAGAGGATATCAGGAGTGAAAAGAAGTATGTCAGAATCCTGAGAGAGATCGAAAGAAAAGAAAAGAAGTTTGAAAGAGCAAAAAATAAAACACTTAGTGAGAAGTTGGGAATAGCTACGGAGGTAGCAAAATTATGCAACGATGCAATAAGTGAGCTCACGGATGGTCCCATAACGGAAGATGACGCTCTGTTTCTTTCTCTTGTTTTGGATGATATTTTGGAGTTGCAGGAGAAGGCGATAGGAAGTTTCACGAAAGAACATGGAACGCAAACGAAGGAACAGTACGAGAAAAACATAGAAATATTGACACTTCTGTTGGGAAAGTTTACAGGAGAGGAGGACGAAGAAAAAAGGGTCAAAGAAAAACTTGAGAAGACCATGAAAACTCTTTTTGAGATGGAAGAGCTTAACGAAGAAGTTATATCGCGTGATGATGAGATCGAGGGCGAGGAAAAAGCGATAGAAAAAATTAATAAATGCAACAGCGCTATCGATTGTTTTAAAGACAAGCTTAACGCGATTATCGGCCAGGATACGGAGGCCGAAGCTAAAAGAGAAGCCATTCGAGAGAAAATAGAGTATTTTATCAAGAAACTGGCCTCCGCCAGGCGCGCGTATATCAATGAGAAAGATATTGGTAATGAGGAAGGGGTAGAGAGGATTAAGGCCGCTATCGACGAATTTACGGGTTTCTTGGTAACGTATTCCGGTGACGAAGGTATGCGTGATGCGATCATCGGTCAGATAGAGAGTTTCGCGTCGAGCTATGCAGGGTACTCGGACGCTAATTTTGATGCGTTTATTAAGAAGAAACTTACCGGCTCCGACTGGGGAAGAGTTGTAGGGATAAAGATATTCTCAAAATATTTGAACCTTATGAAGCTAAAAAAACCGGGCAAGATCCCGGACGCATTATTGAGCGGTGGGCTTAGCGGTATAACAGATCCTGACGCGGTTAACGCGGCGGTATCGGAGATCAGCGAGATATCATTCGCTTTTAGGGGTGACATTTATACCGGGAAAATTACGGGTAAGAAGGGGATGTCTTTTAGTGATTTTATTCTTGGGGCAATTATTGATGAGGTCGGGGACAGTCCACCCGCTCGCTTGGGACAGTCCCCTGGGCGCGAATTGTTTTTGAAAATAGCCGAAAAGCGGTTACAGCACCTGCCGAAGGGTAGCAGGGTAACGGGGATCGAAGCGTGGACGAAGATATACGCGGACGAAAAGATTGCCGAGATAGAGGGGCTCAGCGGCGATGAAAAAGACGAAAAGATCAAAGAGTTTGTTTTGTGGATGAACGGGGTGAAGAATGATGGGGTTCTTGGGGTTGTTATGGGGGGGATTACGGGTTCGATGAATCGAACCCCTACAGATAATATGGTGGGGTGGGTTAAGGCGGTTAATGAGGCGGCAAAGACGCAGAAGAGAATACGGTACTATGTGTTTGTTGTGGAGCACGGTACAGATAAGGTCCTTGTCGAAGAAGCTTTGGTAGCTATCGCGGGTTTAGAGGATAGCACGCTGGCCACGGTTGAAGGAGATCTGTTGGATCAAATACTTGTTTTGATGGATAAGGTATCGGGTGAGAATATTGACTCGAAAGCAGTCCGGGCATTTAATGTTCTGGCCGCGCTGAATAAGGCGAAGGCCGGTAAGATAGAAACTCTCAGCAAAAAAATAAAGAAAAAGAGAAGTGATGACGAGACAAAAGATAAGGCGGCACTAAAAAGCCTTGAAGAAGAGAAGAAAAAAATCGATAGCGCCGCCAAAACCGCGCTTGGGAAGGTGAAAGCGCTCAGGGAGGAAGATCTCAGGCAAAAAAGAAAAGCTGAATATGACGCTATGATGGAGCAGGTTGAAACGTACAGGACTAACGCGGGAGACTACGAAGAAAAAGGCGAGTTTGAAAAATCCCAGAAAGAACTTGAGAAAGCTAATGCGGTCTTAGACAAAGAGATAAAGAAGATAATGGAGTTGCAGGCAAAAGATGAGGGAGATGAATATGGAGGCAATATCCAGGGGGTCATAGCCAATAGCAAAGAGGTTATGGAGGGCTTAAGGGATATACGCATAAAAAAGGGTACGATAGATAGCGATTGGTACCTTTCGCTTGCTCGTGGAGATATTCAGCTTGCTAGGTTAAGCAGGGGAGCTGACAATGACAAGCAGGCCGGGGATAAGATCGATGATGCTATTCGTAATTTGCAGACAGCTCAGCGGCTCGATCCGAATAATCCGAAATTGCGGTTACTGTTAGATATTATAAATCTCGAGAGGGCGTTTCTTGGCTGTAAGGTAGCTTCGAATGGCGCGGATATAAGTAAGCTGGTGGATAAGATCAAGAAGAAAAACAATGAGGTTGATGATCTGGACAAAAAAATAAAAGAGAAAAACGAGACGATTAAGGAGCTTAGAGGGAAAATTAAGAAGGCTTTAGATCCCCAAGGCGTTATGACAAGCCCTAATATTAAAAGGTATTTGAAGAAGATAGAAAAAGCTAAACAGCGGGGAGATATAGTTTGGATAAATCTCTGGAAAACATTGCTGGTGCTTTATAAAAAGCAGTCGGGCATTACCGCCAGCGAAGAAGAACTGGAGAAATTGATCAAAGAAAGAGAAAAACTTTATAAAGAAAGAAATAAGGAAAGAAAAAAGCATAAGAAGCTTGAAGGGGAATTTGACAACCTGGATCAAGATAAGCAGAGAGCGGTGTTTCGCGCGGCGGTAAAGCTTGTTACGGACGGTGATGAGGCAGACGATGAGGTGAAGGCGGCACGTGAGTTCTTGGATAATATAACGGATCCAATGGCGAAGAAAATGTTATTAAAAGTGATAGACGAAAAAGATAACGAGATAAAAGGGCGGAAGGAAAGCGCTAAGAAGGAAGATCTGGAAAAAGATAATAAAAAGCGGGAGGTGCTTACTGAACAGAAGTTTGATGTTTTGTTCGGTATGGCGGGAGAAGACGATGTGATCGACGCTTTGAAAGAGGCTGAAGGCGGGATAGTTATTGTTGATGGGTACGAATTGAACGCTGTAAAGTTTCTGGAATATCTGATCAAAAAGACGGAAGAGAAAAAAGATGAACAAGTAAAAGTGCTGATTGATATTATTGATAGTGCGAAAGATGATATGTTGAAGGTAGTCGCGGAGGAAAAATTGTTAGATATAGTGTTTGCCCTGCTTGAGTTTGATAAGGACTCGGACTTTTTTAAGGATAAGGATCCGGGCGAGATCGAAAAGATACTTTATAGCAAGCTGAACGAGAAATATGGAATCAATGAAGATATCGTAAAAGGTATTGTGCCGGGCATAGAGAAGGCTGTAAAGGGTATAAAGGCGAAAAATAAAAATTGGAATGAAATATCCGCGCTTGAACGGCAGAAGATGATGGCGTCCGATGAGGAAACAAAAGAACGTTTGAATCGGGAATATGCCGAAGATAATAAAGAAGAAGGGTTTATAGCTCTTGGTGAGGCGGAACTTGAAAGAGGTAATGTTTTCGCCGCATGGGATTTTTTTGATAAAGCGCTTGAGGCGAACCCTGATTCTGCCCGGGGCAATCAGTATAAAGCGCGCGTGTTTATGGGATTAGAAAGATGGCATGGGGCTGAGGATTTCCTTAAGAAAGCGCGGGAGAAGGATAAGGAGAATGAAGACATCCTCGGGGATCTGCAGGTCGTATACGAAAATATGGGAGATAATATTAAAGGCGCGGATAACGCGTTAGAATTGTCGGACGCGCATACTAAGAAGGCAAAGGAACATGAAGCCGCCGGTAGGAAGGACGAAGCCGCCGGAGAGCATAAAAAGGCGGGGATACATGCCGCCAAAGCGATAAGTTTGAGTCCTCGGTTAGGGAAAGCTTATGTGAAACGCGCGGAAAATTTACGTAACCGGGGAAAATATAAAGCGGCTAAACGTAGCGTGACCATTTTAATAAAAAATTCAGATAACTTCCTGTCCTTAAGGACTGTGAGGTTCTGGAGTTTAAAGAAAAAGAAAAAGAAAAAAGAACTGGAAAAATATGGTCTGATAGTTACGGAAGATGATGCCAAGGCCGCGATAATAAGTTTGGCCAGGAGCCATGACGCTCTGGGCGAGAGTGCCGGTGTTATCAAGGTTTTTGCCGGGACTAAAGAATATAAGGATATTGTAAAGGATTCCCCGGAAGCGCATGTTTTATTGGCAAAGGCATACGATAAGCGGAGCCTTTTTGGCGGTAAAACAAAGAAGCATATGAAGATTGCGGAAAGCATTAAGGAAAAAGATACGGAAACAACCAAGGAGATGTTGGATTATTACAAGCAGAAAGGTGATTTTAAGAGCATTGCAAAGGCGATAGCGTTAGCGGAAGAATTGGCCGGGAAAGAACCTGAAAAGAAAGATTCTTGGAATGAACAAGCGGCACGTTTAATATTAAAACGGGCGAAAATGAAAGATCGCGATAAGGGGCAAGAGGGCAGGGCATTGGCTCGTTTTCTCAGCCCGATGAAATGGCGTCGTATAATGATCTCGCGGAGGCAAAATAGCGATATAGAAAAAGCATTTAATCTTGCCGAGGGGCTTAGTGATGATTCCGCGGAAGCGAAAAAGAAGTTGTTGGGCGAGATAATGAGTATGGACAGAGAACTGAACAAAAATGTTCTGGGTCTAAAGATATGGGGGATAAGGAAAGGTACGAAAAAGAAGAACCGGAGCATGATCACGGATATGAGGCTGGAGGTCTTGAATAGAAAGCTTAGTATTGCCGAAGCCGAGGAGAAATACGAAGGGATGGATGATGATATTAAATTTCTTGAAGACGCTAAGAAAGGGTCTGAGAGGGCTCCGCCGAAATCCGAAACTTTGGCCAAGATCACAAAAACGTTAAGTCGAGCCAAGAAGTTAAAAGGCGATTCAGTAGAGGAAGATAGTGAGAAGCTGGCATTTTATGAAGAAGCCATAGAGTTAGACCCCGCGAACCATAAAGCCCACCACAGTATGGCTCAAGTTCACCTTGAAAAAGCTCGTCGCGAGTCTTCCGGACGCGCTGCCAGCAGGCATTTTGAAATAGCGGCAGAGCACTTTGAAAAAGCTAAAGGGGATAAAGACCTTGAAGGCGATACTATGCGTGTTACCAGGGCGCTCCTTGATGTCTACAAGATAATAGATCCCGGACAAGCTGAAACCACGGCAAAGGACCTCGAGAAAACGCAGATGGGGTTGCGGGATGAAATTGACAAATTATCGGACCAAAATAAGAAGATCGAAGAACTTGGTGACCTTGCCGACCAATTTCTGGCCATTGAGAAGGCTAAAAAGGTTTTAGAAAGGAAGATGAAAGAACTCGAAGGTGTCACTAGTAAGGAAAAGCGAGTGGTTCTTGAGGGGATAGTAAAGGATATGGAAACAGCGATCCCGGGGTTAGGGAAGGTATTTGATCTGATATCCTTGACTGAAAAAGAGATCAAGGGTTTAGGTAAGGACCTGGACGAGTTGTTGATAAAGATCCTGCGAAAGATCAAAAAGCAACCGGGGCTATCGCGAGAAAGCCTGAGAGAGGAGTTGATCCGGAAATTAAGTGCCGGAGATCCCGCCGAGGCGGCAAAGCGGTTAGAGGGGTTATTGGGAATGAAAAATCTGAACAAAGAACACGTGTTGCTTGCCCTTGTAAAGGTATATACCGATCAGGGGAAAGATGATGAGGCGCTTACGAAACTGGCAGAACTTTCCGGGATGACAGGGCTTCGGTACAATACGCGCATAGAAATAGCGTTGGTGGAGTGTTCTATACAAAGAAGGAAGGGCGGGGCTTCCGGGCTTAGCGCAGCCTTAAAAAACTTAGAAAGTGCTATTAAGGTTTTTAACGAAGAAGCCTGGGAAGGCAATCGTGACGATAAGATGAAGTCGAGAATTGCCAAGGAAATATCCGGTTTCCTGGAAGATTTTACAGCCGCAGCGAAAAAAGAAAAGATATTTGTAAAGAAGGAACGTAAGGATGCTTTCAAGGCGTTTACGAATAAACTGATCGAAGCGTTTACATTATTTGAAAACTTTGATTCTGTGGACATGCTTTTAGAAACCATGCTTTTGAGTGAGGAGCCGAGTGTGACCCTGAAGCTAACCGGATCATTGGGTAATGATGATATATCAAAAGAGAATAAAGATGAAATAGTAAAGGCGCTACTTACGTACGTTAAGACGAAGAAGACCGGCAAATTGGATCCGATGATCGGTAAGATCATACGAGATGTCCGGCAGTACGGTGAAGAATACCCGTCACCTGAGGTATGGTCGCTTTTAACGTACCTTTCGCGAATAGAAAGTGGGATAATTTCGTGGGCAAAAAGAGGTTTGCTGTATCTTTCATGGTGGAAAAAGGGGTGGAGAGGAGATAGCGTTTCTAAAAGAGCGGAAGCGTATTATGAAAAAGGGACGATGAAATCCAAAAAGCGAAAATTTAAAGATAAGAAAAAAGCTGTAGAAGAATTCGAGAAGGCAAGTGCCATGAATAAGGAGCTTGCTGGTGAGGAGGCGTTCAAGGGCGGGATGTACAAGTCCTACTATGGTATGGCGACCACAAAAGAGAAAAGGGCGTATAAGGGGACCAAAGAAGCGAAGCTAAATAGCAGGATAAGCAATTTGGATAAAGCGATGGAATTCGCGGATACTGACAAGAAAAAGAAAGAGGTGAGAGCCAGACAAGCAGCCTACTATGAGGAACTTATAAAGCTGTATGGGGACGCTCCCGGCGCGATACGTAAAGCCTATAGAAACCGAGAGGCTCGGGATGGGGCTATTATTGAGGTTTTACTGAAGCAGGCTCAGGTGTGGATGGATGCTTTTGATCCGGATACCGCGGAGAAAAATTATTGGCGTATTTTGAGAATAGATGAGGATAATGCAGGCGCTAAAGCAGGTCTTGAGGAAATCGCCTTTTATAAGAAAGTAGAGAGGGGGAAGAATGTAAAGATCACGGAAGAAAACAAGAACGGGTTGTTTGCCAGTCAATATTACGAAGACGCGAAAAATGAAAAGGATGTGTCCAAAAAGAAAGAATGTTTAAATAAGGCGATCAGTCTCGTCCCGGAAGAAGTTGGCTACTATGATGAGTTAGTCGAGTTGATGAGAAGGGAAGGCGAACTTGAGGAGGCTAAAGGCGTTCTTGAGCGAGCCGTGAAGACGGCTGAGAAAACAGATGACGAAAAAGTTAAAAAGGAATTTGAAGGATTTAAGACGCAACTTGAGGACGTTGAGAACGATATCAAAACAAAGCGCGAAAAACAAGATAAAGCCGATGCCGAAATATGGGAGTTTGTGGATCAAAATATTTTAGAGAGGATAGTTTCGTACTCGCGAACGGGTATGGATAAAGATGAGTTTAAAGAACTTGAAGAACAACTCCGGAGGGATCTTTCGGAAGGGATGACAAGGATCATCGGGGACGTTGAAGAGCTGATAAAGTTTTTCAGGGAGAGTGTTGGCGAAGAGGACACATCTATCGAGGAGAAGGAAAAGAAAACTCTCAGATCTTTTCTGGAAAGAAATTTGCGGGCGAAGACGCCAGGTGATGCCGGGTTGGACGCGGATAGGGTGGTGAAGCTCGGCGAGAAGCTTCTTTCGTCCGGCAGGATCGATGACCTGGGAGTGCTTCTTGAGGAGGCAAGCGTTCAAAAAGTTATGAAGTTAAACAAAGATCTGCGCCTGTTGGAAGCGCGTTATTTGATCGCTTATGCTAAAAACGCGGCTTCATTCGCGGAGACAGATGACGAATTGTCGGCTTCCGCGGCGGAAGTTGAAAGTGAAATTGATCTGATACTAAAGGGACTAACGGGAAAGTCGAACCGTGAGATCAAAAAGAAAATATACCTTGAACGAATGAAATATTATGTCTTCATAGCGGGGCGATTGAAGGGTAAGGAGAAGAAGAAAAGCGCGGAGACGAAAGCCGGTGAGGATTATAAGAAAATTACGGCTGAATACGCGGAGATAAAAAAAGAAGCGGCGATGGAACTGGCAGGGTATTACGCCTCGAAAGCGTCTCGATTTGACGCGGAAGATAGAAGAGGCGCAAAAGCCAAAAAGGCGGAAAATGAGAAAGCAACAAAGTTCTACAAAGATGTCTTGAAGATGGATTCGTTCTCGCTGGACGCGCTGAGAGCTATGGCCAAGGTTGACGGGGCCGAGGTAAAAGTTTGGGAGTATGTTAAGGATAAGATATTGGGGAATGATGAGCTGAAAGACAAAGATGATGCGTATAAAGCGGACGTGTTTTCTTTCATTAAAGATAATAGAGCTTCGTGGAAGAAAGCAAAGGTTCCGGGTCTTGAAATAGATCAGGATATGGTAACAAATTTCGGGGAAATATCGTTTAAGCTTCTTGAGGGGATGATCGATTTCGCGTTCGCGGAGAAAGAATATGAGCTTATCGCGTATCTGTGTGACCGGTTTAAGAGCGCTATGGATGAATGGAGATTAAAACAGTTGGGGAACGAACATTTCGTGTATTATGCCGCTTTTATGCGTAAATTGAACGCGAAATTATCAATGTTGTCGCTTAAGGAGCTTAAAGATTTTACCGCGCGAGTTGATAGGGAGGATGTTATAGTCTCGGGAGAAGGAAAAGCGTGGGAAGGCCTGAAAAGTGAGAGAAACATATTGAGAGCGTATTTCAGTATGGGTCGAGGAAAGTCTAAATTTGAGGAAGTGAAGGGGCATCTTAAAGGCGCTGTTAACGAAGATGTCTATGCCAAACAGCGGGCCGCGGGAATAAAAGCAAAGGCCGGGATTATTAATGGGGAAAAGTTTTTAGGAATTTTTCCGGAAGAAGTGTGGTTGTGGGTGAATACATTACGGATGTCACCGAAAGATAAAAAGGCGGTATATGTAGCGCGTTCAGAAAAGTATTTTAGTGATGCTGAGGGCCTGACCGGACAACCCAAAATAAATATGCTTGTTAAGGCCCTGAAATATGATCCGAACAATACCGAAGCCGGTATTGAGATCACTAAGGCGTATAAAACCGCGGGGAATTTCACAAAGGCACTTGCCGCGGGAGTAAAAACTGTGCAGGTATTAATGGAGAAAAGCCGTGATAACAAAACCGCGTATGAGTTTTATTCCGGAGTGATAAATGTGAACAGCGATAACAGTATAGTGAACGGGATATCCCGCGGGCAAAAGAAAAAAATGTCTGAGGAAATAAAATATCTAGAAAATCGCGGGAAAGAACTGGAAAGGTGGAGAAAAAGGAACCCTGCCGAAGAAGATGAACCGGAAGTCGTTGAACCCGAGCCGGAAGTCGTTGAGCCTGAGAGGGAAGTTGTTAAGCCTGAGAAGAAGATCACTGCCGAAACTAAAAAGAGAAGTGACCCTGCCGGGAAGAAGCCGGGGAAGAAAACAAAGCGGAAGAAAACTGCGGAAAAAAAGAAAGCTAGGAGGAAAGGAAGGAAGAAATTTGAGGCATTGACGCTTGATGCATCAGGAAAGGCTAAAGGATATTACTCGGAGAGAAGCGAATGGAACAATGAACCCGTAGTTGTCTCTGATATTAAAAACGAGATCATGAAAACCGAGCCGGTAATAAATATTGACGGCGTTAATTTTTATATGGAAACGAAGCTTAGAGAAGCTTTGGTAACAAAAGGTATAGATATTAACAAGGTGATCGAGGATAGTTTTGTTAAAGCCAGGGCAAGGGGGGAGATCCCGATAGGGATGACGGAGATAGTTATAGCCGTATTTAACAAATCAAGTTCCCTCTTTGAAGACCACGAAAGTAACGGCCTGGTAGGTATAAACGAATATTTCCTTGATAAGATGATAGGTGACATGAATAAGGATGTCGCTCATGATCTCCTTGTCCTCGGTATAAGCCACGAATTTTACCATGAAATAAATGACGATGAAAACAAAACACACGATCAAAATGAAAAAGCCGCTTTAGAATTCAGTAAAGGTGTTCTGGTGGGTCTGAATAATGCCTGGATGGCATGGCAGACGCTTGCAACGGTTTCGACTACAGGAGCTTTTACCTTGCCCGAACCGGAACTTAGCGAAAAAGAAAACCTTAAAATGTACCTAGATTTGTTGGATGGTGGAAGAGGGGTAAAATTTAGCATTGTGAAGGGATTGGATCGGACATCACCGGAGTATTATGAGAAATTGTTTGGTGATTACAGGTTCAAGTTCGCGCTTAATGAGGTGATGAAAATGATTGTGGGCGAGAATGGCTCGAATCGCACCAGAATAGAATATGGGATACTCATTGAGGAAGATGTGTTTAAGAAAACCACAAAGATGAAGATAGAGATAGGCGAAGAAAATACGATGGGAATGAGGGGAATGGGGGATCATATGGTGGTTCATGTTCACCCGTGGAGTGTTGAGGAACTGGTTACAGCCGATGGTAGGAAGAGAAGAAGATTGAGGGGCCTGGGCAGAATACTTATACCGTCTGTGCCCGATTCAAAATCTGGGCCCGGGGTCGTTATGTCGGGTTCGATCGCGACCGGTTTTTTTATGGTGGTCTATAATTTTAAGACCTTTGACGAAGTGAAGAGATATGGAGAGTTACTGAAAAAAAATCCGCTTGTTACCGTATCCGACCTGGCCAGTGAGGGATGGGCGGAAGTGTACAGGTTGTCATCCGACGGAACGTTGGCGTCGGTAGAGAAGATCACGCCTGAGGAGCTTACGCGTGTGGCAATGGAAGTAAAAAGAAGCCCGGGGAAGGTACTAGAGGAACTGGGTGTAAAGGCAGCTCTTCAAAAGGGGTCAGGCCTTGCCGTGGCGATCGTGGGGATCGTTGGCGCGACGGGTGCGGAGGTTGAGAAGCTTGGGGCTGATTATGGGGATATACGTTTTGTTTCGGTAAAAGATAAGAAAGATCTGGAAGGAATGCAGGGGCCGGTAACGAGGGTTTTGGTGGATGTTGAGGGGGCGCTGAATATCGGCGAAATAGTCAGGCAGACAGATATATTAGCGTTTATAAACGAGTATCCGTATCTCGCGGGATTGGACGCGGAAGCTATCGGCAGGTTAAGTTATTTGAAACAGGTGCAGGCGGCGAGAGAGATTACCGGTTCTATTCGCGCTATTACGGAGCGGAATAATATGCTGGATAGCTTGTTTGACGCATATAGTTATGATGGTGAGGCTGCGACTGAGGTGGATACAGAGTTAACTTTGGCGCAACAGGAAGATTGGGTTCGCGGTAGGATCAGCGGGGAAGAGAGGGGTGACATCGCGAGGGGGCTTGGTTCGATAGCAGGGTTTATGAGAGGGAAGAGCCGTGGTGACAGAAGATCTATTTTGAAGAGACATGAGGCAATAGCGAGGGCTCAGACCATGGAGGACGAGGCGATTAACATATTGAAAAAGTTGTCCGCGCGGGGCGTGGCTAAGGGGACACAGGCCATTGTTGTCGATGCCCGGGATGAGTCAGGAGTTGATATTAACGCTTTGATGCCGTCACTCAGGAACTTGTCTAAAAAAGCCGCGGATAAGGAGGTGCCTCTTCGGATATGTATTGTGGCGGAGTCTGAGAATGTCGGTGTATACAAAGATCTTTCTTTTGTGGATGTTTTGATCGAAGCTGAGGCAGACCGGGATATAGCCGAGGCGGTTACGGCTTATTTTGATAAGCAGGAGCCGAAGATATCGATGTCCGATGCTGCTATCATAATAGGTAGTGAGCCCGCGACAGATAGCATGATAGACAGAATGCGATCAACAATAGACGCTAAAAATAAAGCCAGTTATGTCAGGGTCGGTCGGGAGGTTAAAAACGGAGACGGTTCTATGGGGCTTATGGGTGCGCTTGCGGCAAGGGCGCTTATTAAACGGCATATAGATGTCAGGAAAGCCCCGAATGTAACAGCGGTTGGATGTTTGCCGGAGACTATGGATAAGATTGAGGGTGGTCTGAAGGCGATGATAGAGAACGGTTGGGTGCTTCTGGATAAGATCGCTCAGCCTTTACTGGAGCAGATAACAGAGTTCTTTAACGCGATAGCCGCCACAGCGATTTCAGTGTAAGGGATGAAGATGTTCGTGGTTGTAGGGTGAAAATACCGGGTTCGATGAATCGAACCCGTGCGGGTACAGCATATTGAATAATGTGGGGCGAGATGAATCGAACCCGTGCGGGTACAGCATATTGAATAATGTAGGGGCGCGATTCATCGCGCCCGTGTAAACTTGGGGACGTCCTGTTTGGTGGCACCCTGCAACACGGAGAAAGCAGAATAGACAATGTTCTGGTTTTGTTGCCGATGTGCGATATATGTGATAAACTACACAACGTATTGAATAACGTAGGGTCCGGGCCTGCCCGGACCTCTCTAAAAAAGAGGGGTGTATGATGAGGAATAGAACAGGTATATTAATGTTGATGGTTGTTATCTCTTTCACTTTGTTGTCCGGTAGTGTCGTGTATCCCGAAGAAGCGGCGCCTGATAAGACTACCGCTAAGGTTCCGGACCTTACAAAAGAAGAAATATTAGAGCGGTTGAACAATATTTTCAAGTACAATAGTGATATCGCCTCCGGTATCGGAGGGATCGCGGCTACTGAAGGAGCATCAGGCGTTTATTTTGAATACCAAGGTAAACCGTTGGAAGATGTAGATAAGGAAACATTGCTGAATCTTCTGCGTGCGGCAAATGGTCAGCTTTCCATGAAGAATTATCAGAAATTGCAGCGACAGTTAAAAAATCTGAGACAAATAAACCAGCTTAACAAAACTCAGAGAACGCTTGATCAGCTCAGGCGTCAGAGTTCTGTAGGATATAAGCCGCCAAAGGTGTATACCCCGCCAAAGGTGTATACCCCGCCAAAGGTGTACACTCCCCCTAAGACCTACAAGCCACCTAAAAAATATTAGTTTTGTACCGTTTAAGAATTTAGCTTTGAAAGTGTCCCCGTTTTACCTTTGAAGCTGTCCCCGGGGTATTTTAGAGATCCTTCCCTGAGACTCTCTGGTTTCAGGATGACCTCGGGAACGGTGTCCCTCGGCCTCGACTCGATGTAGGGGCGTATGGCAATACACTCCTACGCATATGGGTTTGTTCGCGGCCGGAGGCCGCTCCTACGGATGGTGCTCCATAAATTATGTGCGGGCAAAAGTTAGGTTTGACATTCATGCGGTAATTATGTATAGTATTTCTATAGTTATGTAAAAAGTTAGAATAAGCTTTAATTGCGCGGAAACTGAGTTTTTATTGTTTACTTCTTATCGAACCCTTTATAATGGGCTTGATGAATCAAGCCCCTACAAATATGAGGTGAAATATGGGAAGAAAAAAACATATTACACGACCTTTCAATATCCAACCTGCGGATGGAAACATGCGGATGGCTCTTCAGGTTTTCAATTTATTAAAAGAGAAAAAAGATGTATCAGCTGCTGGTGTTAGTAATCTGGCGGGAGTTTCGGAAGAGTTTGCTAATGCGTTTGTAGGTACCTGCATAAAAGAGGATCTTTTGAATATGTCAGGATCTAATCCGGACGGTATGATTGGATTTAATGCGGGTGGAACTAAAGTGCTGGGGGTCGGGTTTAGCCGTGGAAAGTGTCTTTTAACTGTTTCAGATCTTAGCGGGAATATACTGGAGAAAGAAAAAATTGGGATTGATCTTCTTTTAAGTTTCAGAGGAAAAAACAAAGAATTGAAGGAAATAATTGGCAGTATCAGTGATGAAACCAGTCTGTCCGACAATGATTATTATTGCGCGGGTTTGGCAGTCTCAAAGAATCTGCAGGAGCTTAATTACAAAAGCGCGGCGATTCTGGGGGAAGGCTTGAACGGTGTTTTTAAATGCCACGTTTTTGTCGCTGAAGAAGCGACAGCGTCAGGATATGCCGAAAAAGAATTTGGCGCGCACTCCCCGGGAGATAATTTTCTGTATATGCATTCGGATGTAGGGATAGGTGTCGTGATAAAGCAGAGGATGATATTTGAGGCGAACGAGCAGAGTGAAGAGAAGGAAAGGGCTTATTTGCGGCCCTGGGGCCAGTACAGTGTAGTTGATACCGCTAAGAAGCTGGTGGATAAAGGGCTTGGCAGTAAGATGGTAAATATGGTCGATGGGAACGTCAAAGAGATAACATTGGATATAGTGTTGAAAGCCGCTGAGAACAGTGATGAGCTAGCTGAGGATATTGTTAAAATGTCCAGCTTATCTCTTGGTGTAAGAGTGGCGTATCTGGTCAATATATTTGATGTTGATGTTGTAGTAGTTGGTGGCGGTACAGAAAAAAGCACGAGTGGATTTGTGGAAAACATAGAAGAAGGAGCAAAAAGGTTTTTGCTTAAAAATAAAAAGGACCTGAAGATAGTTCCCGCTGTTCTGGGAGAGGAAGCGTCGTCGGTAGGCGTAGCTTCTTTATGTCTTCGGGAAATATTCATGGAGGTGTTGGAGGTATGAATATGGAGAAAAAAGATCGAGGTGATAGGAAGTGCAGTATTTGTGACAAGCCTTTCATTCCCAACAAGTACAGGCCCAATCAAGAAGTATGTTCCAGCCTGGAATGTCAGTATCAGCGTCAGCTGAGCAACATGAAAAACTGGCGAACGGCTAACCCTAACTACTTCAAGTACCGGGAAAGTCAGGATAAATCCTGGAAGCAGGCCTGCAGAGAAAGGTCTCTGGAATGGCGCCGCAAACATAAAGAGTATTTGCAGTTGTATCGCGGAGCTAATAAAGAGCGACATCGCAAGTATATGCGAGAGTACATGAGAAAGTACAGGCAGAGAAAGAAAGAATCCGAAGACCGGAACGAGGGTGAAGCGCAGAGTCAGGCTGCAAACAACGAAACAACCTAGTAAGTCTGGGGACAGTCCACGCGTTCGCTTCGCTCACTTGGGACAGTCCCCCCTAGGCGTCGTAGGAGCGGGCTCTGCCCGCGAACAAAACCACTGCATGGCTCAGCCCTGCTCAAGCGGGAATTTCAGAAGGAGATAAGTTGATCAGTTCCGTCAGGAAAAAGAGAAAATTGAGGAAAATATACGCAAGTCTAGTCGCGGTATTTTTTCTTTTGTGTGTCAATGTAGCTTTTGCAGAAGACAATGCATATCAGAGTGATGAAAACATAGTGAAACGTGCGGAAAAATCCGCGGAATATCTGATAAAGGCAAAAGAACAACTAGAGGAAAAAAACTATATTCGCGCGAAAGATTATGTGGACAAGGCGTTAAGGATAACACCGGATAATCGCCAGGCAAAGGTATTGTTGGAGGAGGCGGATCACGGGATAAAGGCGCGTGACGTGGCAAGAGCCAAACTGATTGAGGAACGAGCGGCTAAAAGAGCGCAAGCCTTGGAAATTAAAAAGGAAAAAGTAAAAAAGAAAAAGGAACAGCGTGAAGCTCGCCTGAAAGCGGAGAAAGCGAAGAAGGAAGCTCTGCGCAAAGAACGCGAAGAGCAGTCTCGCTTAAAAGAAGAAAAACGCCGCGAAGAAGCCGAATATGCCCTTAAGAAAAAGGAAGCTGCCGAGATAAAACGTAAAGCCGAACGTGAAGTGCGCCGTAAAGAAATAGAAGCCTCCAAAGCAAAGAAGAAAGCGGAAGCCGCGGCGCGGGAACAGGCCCGGCGTGAAAAGAAAGCCAAGTTAGCCGCGGAACGCGCGGCTAAAAGAGCGCAAGCCTTGGAAAGTAAAAAGGAAAAAGTAAAAAAGAAAAAGGAAAGACGGCTCGCTGAAGCCGCCGAGCGGAAACAGAAAAAAGAAGAAGTGGAACGTCTAAAAGAAGCAGAGCGTGCAGAAGAGATATCTGACGTTGGCCGAAAGAAAAGCGACGAAGCGAGACTCGCGGAACGCGAAAGGCAAAGAAAAGAGAATCTTGCCGCCAAAGAATTTAAGCAAAAAGAAGCTAAAGATAAAAAAATCGTTAAAAAAGTATCAAAAAAAATCGCCGCCGCCGAAAAATACTTTTCTAAGAAAAAATATTCGGATGCCAGACGGAAAGCATACGAAGCACGGGACCTTGCTCCCCAGGATAGCACTACCGCGGAGCTTATTACTCGGATTGATAAAGAAGAAATGTTTGGGGCGCGGGTCGAGAGAGAAAAAAATGATGAAGTAAGAATTGCCAAGGCCCTGGCAAAAGAAGAAAAAGCGGACGATCCTATGACCCGGCATGACGAGGGCAAGGGCTGGCAGGAACGTATTGCGGACATATTTAAGGTAAAGACATACGAATTAGGGGATGTGCAGCCGGGAAGAACGTACACAATAGACGAATGTGTCCAACTTGCTCTTGCCAGGAGTCATCGTTTAAAGATGGCCGATGGACAGGTTAAACTTGCCGAGATGAGGGTATGGGAAGCGCGACGCGATCTTTTCCCGGAGGTTACCGGGACCTATGAGATGTCTTCCGGAAAGATATCCAGTGATAATTATCAGCGCCATTACAAGGGGCGTAGATACAAAGTAGGCGTAAAGCAGACGCTTTTCGATGGGTTTGGCACGTGGTATGCTGTCCGGCAATCTCAAACCAATCTTGCTATTGTGAAACTGGAACGAGATAAAATAGTTAATGAACTGGCTTCAGAGACCAAGAGAGCGTATTACCTTTTGGATAAATCTATCAAAGCGCTTGATATCCAGGATAGACATCATAAGAAAGTTAATGCCCTGTTTGATATAACGGAGAAAGCTCATCAGGAAGAATTAATTTCCAAAACGGAATATCTTAAGATCAAAGGGCAGAACTTGCAGGCGAACTTTTCATTTTTCTCGGCGGAAGAAGATACCAAGTTGGCTAAACTGGTCTTGTTCCAGGCGATGAATTTTGATCCGGAAGGGGATATCGAGGTGAAACCGGTAATAAAGCCGTCCCAAACGATCTCGATAGGCCTTGAAAACTGTTATAAACTCGCGTTAGCCAATCAGCCCGATATCAAGATAAAGGAAAAGACAATAGCGTACTACGATCTTGAGCGGAAGATGATGAAATCTAAAGCATGGCCTAAAATATATTTTGATGGTTCTTTCGGAGCGGCCATGGAAAGGTTCGAGCCGATGTTCCTGGCGGCGGATCAGACGTCCGATAATGCGGGTTCTGCCTGGCGAGCGCATAGAGATATGGAAGCCGAGTGGTACGCGGGCGCTAAGGGAAGTATACCTCTATGGGGGAATACGTTCGAATATAATTATGTTAAAGAAAAATGGGCGCCGACGGTATCGACTTTTAAAGGGTCTGAGAGCGCTACGAGTTATTTTACGCTTAAGTTTCTTGATGATATGAAATATTTTTCTAATTTGCAAGAGGCGAGAATAGGGATCGACAGAGCGAAGTATGAGTATAACAAGGCCAAAAAGGACCTTATGGTCGAAGTGAAAGAGATGTTCTTCAAATACAAAAAGGCGTTGTTAAATATTGATGTGGCGGAGGCGCAACTTGAGCACCAGAGAATGTATGTGGATGTGCTTGACGAGCGGAGACGTCTCGCGGAGAGGGAAACTTCACGGCAGATAGAAGAGATGGAAAAATTAACGGAGTACGAGTATGGGCTGGAACAGGGCTATACGGATTATTTTGTTTCGCTTGTCGAGCTTAATAAGTCAATTGGTATTCCGGAACATTTTAAACCAGATTATGAGAACACCGAGTACGCGGCTTGGAAGAAAGAACTCGATCATGCCGAAGTTGAGAGGAATAAGGAAAAAATAGCAGGTTATTTGGAAAAAGCAAAAAAATTTTTTGATAAAAAAAGTTTTAAAAAGGCACATGAATATGCGGAAAAAGCCCTGGGAGCAGATCCGGAAAACCTTGAGGCAAAAGATCTTTTGTCGAAAATAAAAAACGTGGAGGCGGATAATGTCTGAAAAGATGAAAGAATATTTAGATAAACTCAAGGAGCTTATCACTGAAAAAATACCTTATGACAAAATAAAGAAAAACTACATCTGGATAATCTCGGGAGTGTTGGTCCTGACATTTGTTTTGGCCCATACGGTGGGAAAGATAAAAAACGTATTGTTTGGGGAAAAAGAGGTCAAAGAGATGGTGGAGTTTCAGGAAACCATTCCGGTTAAAGTTTACAAAGTGAAATTGATGGATTTTAAAGACAGCCTTCCGGTGATGGGAAGGATCGAAGGATTTAAGGAGATAGAACTCAGGTTTGATGGAAAAGGGATAATGGAAAGCTTTAACTTTGAGGAAGGCGAACGTATTCTAGAGGGTGACATTATTGCCAGTCTTGACCAGAAAGACGCGATCCTTAAATTGAAATATGCCAGTCTTGAGCTTGAAAAAGTAAATAAAATGCATGAACTTGGCGGAGTCGATAAGATGGCGGTTGACCAGAAGAAACTCGAATATGAATCAAGTAAACGCGATTTAGAGAAGACAAATATTTACGCTACCGCCGATGGTTATCTGGGTAGTAAAGAGAAAGATGTGGGGGCGTTCATTACCTCTCAGGATAAGATAGGGGCCTTTGTTGATTTTGCGGAAGTGTATGCCGTGTTTGATGTTATAGAAGAAGATTCCTCGAAGATCGAGTTGGGGCAGAACGCGGAAATATTTCTGGACGCGTATCCCGGAGCATCATATACCGGTACGGTTGATATTGTTTCTCCTATGATAGAAGGAAGAACCCGTACTCAGAAAATTCGGATTGAGTTGGAGAACGACGAGAATAAACTTAAACCGGGCATGTTCGCCAGGGCCATTATAAATATGTATGAGAAGAAGGATGCCCTCATAATTCCAACGTCGTCTTTTAAGAAAAAAGAAAATAAATACTTTGTATATGTTGTTAAGCGTGTGGAGGAAGAAGAAGGAGAAAACTTTGACGAGGAAGATACCGCCGCGGAAGAAATGGGCATAGTAGAGGAAAGGGAAGTGAAGATAGAATACTTAACACACGATATGGCGGAGATCGGTAAAGGCCTTGAAGAGGGCGAAATGATCATCCGTGAATTGCATAGAGAATACAAGAATGAAGACAAGGTCGAGATAACAGAAGTGCAGGAAACTATATTTTAGGTGTATAAACGTAGTGTCATCCCGACCGAGCGAAGCGAGTGGGGGGATCTAAATGAAACAGTACTATGTTTACATGATGTGCAGCAATAATAGAAAGGCACTATACATAGGCGTTACAAACGATTTGATCAGGAGGGTGTACGAACATAAACATGGCATGATTGATGGTTTTACGACAAAGTATAATACGAAGAGACTTGTATATTACGACGTTACTAACGACGTAGAGTGTGCAATAACCAGAGAAAAACAATTAAAAAACTGGCGTCGCGAAAAGAAAGAAGTGTTAATTAGTGAGATGAATCCGGAGTGGAAGGATCTGTATTTGGATATGGTATAGATCTCTCGACTCGGCCCTTCGGGCCTCGCTCGAGATGACAAGTGAAAGGGGCGCTCGAGATGACAAGTGAAAGGGTCGCTCGAGATGACAAAACACAACAAACACAATAAACACAAATGGGATTACCCGAATTTTCAACAAAAAAACCTGTAACCACCGTCATGATATTTGTCGGGGTTATGTTGTTTGGAATTATTTCACTCGCGAAGCTCCCGCAGGAGCTTTTTCCTCCCATTACATATCCACAGCTTACCGTTTTTACCGGGTACGCGAATGCGGCGCCTGAAGAAATTGAGACTCTTCTTACAAGACCGGTCGAGGAAGCTGTAGGTACCGTTAGCGGTCTTAAGATGGTACGTTCTATATCTCGAGAAGGGGTATCTCTTGTTATGGCCGAGTTTGACTGGGACCAGAATATGGATTTCGCTTCTCTGAGGACTCGAGAGAAGGTCGACCTCATAAAAGCGCGTCTTCCTCGTGACGCCTCTGAGCCTCTGGTTGTTCCTTTTAATCCGTTCGAATTGCCTATTATGACCGTTAGCGTTACAGGCGATCGTACCCCTGCGCAAATAAGACAGATAGCTACCGATTCTATTAAGGAAGAGTTGGAAAAAGTCGATGGAGTGGCTTCAGCTTCGGTCGAGGGTGGTCTTCAGAGGGAGATACTTGTTGAGGCTAACCAGGGGAAGATGGTGACACACGGGGTTTCTATAACAGAGATTTCGGACGCTATCACCAATGCCAACCTTAATTATCCCGCCGGGACCATCAAGGAAAGTTTTTATGAATATCTTATACGTACATTGGGGGAATTTAAAGAGGTAAGTGAAATAGGTGAAGTTGTTGTTAAAAATAAGACCCATGATGACCGGCAGTCCCTTTCTTTTGAAGATAAACTTGCCAGAAGAGATCTTAGCCGCGGGGCAAAAATGGTGATGGTTAAAGACGTGGCGGAAGTGTTGGATACGTTTAAAGAACGTACCAGTTATTCCAGGTATAACGGTGACGAAAACGTTTCCGTGATGATACAGAAACAAGCACAGGCCAATACGATGAAAGTAATAAATAATCTGCGTAAGTCTTTTAGCCGTCTTGAGGAAATATTGCCGGCAGACATAAAACTGGAAATTATATATGATCAATCGATATTCATCAGAGATGCCATAAATGGTGTGCGTGATGCCGCGATGCAGGGTGGAGTTCTGGCCTTTCTGGTGCTCTTGGTTTTTCTCAGGAGTTTAAAGGCTTCCGCTATCGTAACGCTAAGTATACCCATATCCATTATGGTGGTTTTTACCTTTATGTATTTTGGCGGACTGTCTATCAACATGATGTCGCTCGGGGGACTTGCTCTCGGGGTCGGTATGTTGGTGGATAACGCTATTGTTGTTATCGAGAATATTTTCCGGCACAGAGAGATGGGGAAATCCGCGGAGGAAGCCGCTACTGAAGGTGCCGAAGAGGTTTCCAACGCTATTGTCGCCTCTACCCTTACGACGATAGCGGTTTTTCTCCCTATGATATTTGTTGTGGGTGTCGCGGGACAGCTTTTTAAGGAGTTGGCCTTTACCGTAACGTTTTCGCTTATAGGGTCGCTTTGGGTCGCGTTGACGCTTATACCGCTTTTAAGCTGTAAAATGGGCGGAGGAAAGGCGGAGGTCGCCAAAGGTGTAGAGGCTTTTGCCGGAGGGGAGAGTTGGAAAAAGATCCTGGTGAAATATGAAGCGCTTCTCAGGAAATTTCTGAGGCATAAAGGGATCGGGCTGATGATAGTACTTGCGGTATTTTTTACAAGTTTGTTTATTGTTAATTTTCTGGAAAAAGAACTTATGCCGAAAACGGATCAGGGACAGTTTATTGTAAAGCTGGATCTACCGGTCGGAACAAAACTTTCGGAGACGAATAAGGCAGTCTTAATACTGGAGGAAGCCATATTGGGAATTCCTTATGTCGAATCGGTCAGTTCTGTTGTCGGCTCTACCAGCGGCGGTTCCGCGAAGGACATCGTTAAAACGCTTGGATCACATCAGGGACGGCTCATGGTGTCGCTGAAAGAAAAGCGTAAAAAGGTAAAGACTGCGGATGTTGTTCAAAGGCTTCAGAAAAGATTCAAAAAAGAAAAAACCCTTAAGATCGCAAAGATAGAGTTTGCGCTGCAGTCAGGAGTTATGGCCGGAGCTTTTGGTGGTGGGGGGAAGCCGATAACAATAGAGATCAAGGGTGAGAGCTTGAAAGAGATGGAAAAAATAGCGAAAACAATAGAGAAAGGTCTTTATGATATAGCGGGTATTTTCGGGGTGGAGAATGATGTGCCTGAGCCTTCCCCGGAAATCAGAATAAACGTTAAAAAAGATAAAGCGTCTCTTTACAGTGTTTCGGTCGTCGACCTCGCGCGTACGGCGCAGATGGTGCTGAGGGGAACGATCACGTCTCAATTTAAGGAAAAAGGTCACGAGATAGGGATAAGGGTTCGTTTGCGCGATGAAGATCGGGATAGTTATGACGAGTTGTATCGAATACGCTTATCGTCTCCTACGGGAGGAATGGTGCCGCTCGGGACGCTGGCTTCGTTTAAAAGAGGCAAGGGACCCAGCGAAATAAAACGTCTGGCTCAGGAAAGGACCATTGTGGTCTCCGCCGACGTTATGGATCGAAAAATATCAGACGTTGTCGTGGATGTAGATAGAATGCTCGAGGGAATGAAATTTGAATCCGGATATATGGTAAAACTCGCGGGGGAATCCGAGGAGATGAAAACCTCTTTCGATAGTTTAAAGTTCGCGCTGATTCTCTCGATCGTCCTGGTGTACATGATAATGGCCGCTCAGTTTGAATCTCTGACCCAGCCGATGATAATTCTTTTTACCGTTCCGCTTTCTTTGATAGGGGTTCTTCTGGCTCTTTGGGCAACCGGGACCTCCATAAATGTTGTAGCGCTTTTAGGGATCATCATGTTAGGGGGGATTGTTGTTAATAACGGTATCGTTCTTATAGATTACACGAATATTCTCATCAGGGAGGGAAAGGATATCTTTGAAGCTGTTGTAGAAGCGAGTCTTGCCAGGTTAAGGCCCATTATCATGACGGCGCTTACCACGGTGTTGGGGTTGGCGCCTATGGCCTTGGCGGTTGGAAGGGGCTCTGAGCTTCGGGCGCCGATGGCGATAAGTGTTATGGGAGGGCTATTGATCTCTACGTTTCTTACGCTTGTGGTAATACCTTCCATTTTTATTCTCGAGAGCGAGATCAGGGTAAAGCTTCGGGGCCTGTTTGTCAAATAACACGATGTACGATGTACTCTATACAACATACGAATTATGAGTTTATCCAGCTTTTCGATAAAAAGACCCATAACGACCATAATGATATTCATCGCCATGTTTCTCATGGGGGCGATATCACTAACACGTCTTCCCGTGGAACTCTACCCTGATATTTCTTTCGGCCAGATCAGCATTATCATATATATCCGCGGCGGGATCCCGCCCACAGAAGTCGAATCTATGGTTACCAAGCCCATAGAAGAGGCTGTAAGTACCGTTACGCATCTTGAGAGCATGCTTTCTATATCTAAAGAAGGTGAGTGTACTGTGGTGCTTAGTTTTGAACGCGGAATCAATATGCAGCTGGCCGCCATGGAGGTTCGGGAGAAATTTGCCAAAGTAAAAGAAAAACTTCCCAAAGAATCCGAAAAACCCATTATAGCCCAATTTTCTCAGACCGATGTGCCTATTGTCATATTTGCCGTTACCAGTCGCAAGCGGACTACAGAAGAACTACGGAAGATCGTTGATGAAGACGTAAAAGAAAGAATGAAACGAATAAACGGTGTCGCTAATGTGGAAGTAGGCGGCGGCCGTGAACGAAAAATAATAGTCGAGGTGGATAAAAAAGCGCTTTTCCGGTATGCGGTTTCCTTAAATCAACTTATATCGGCCTTGGGGGCTAACAATCTTAATTTGCTCGCGGGAGATATCGAAAATAAGAGAAATAAAGTGTTAATAAGAGCAATGGGCCAATTTGATACCGTTGATGATCTGAAAAACACGGTAGTTTTGCCTAAACCTGACGGGTCTGTAGTACGTGTAAAGGATCTTGCGAATGTAAAAGATTCGTATATGGAAGCGAAGACCTATGCCAGGATAAATGTAAAACCGATAGTTTCGGTGTATGTCCAGAAGGAGTCTAAAGCCAACACTATTCGTGTCGCTGATACCATTATTGAAGAGGTCGAGACACTGAAAGCGATGCTGCCCGAAGATATAGAGATCGTTGTCACAAAGAACCAGGCTAAGTTTATCGAGACATCGATCTCCAATCTCAAAAATTCGCTTTTGCGAGGCGCGTTAATGATCATGTTTATTTTGATGCTTTTCATGGGTAAGCTTGGCAGGAAAGCATTTGTAGTAGTTCCGATCGGCTTGGCTACGGCTGTATTTGCTCCTCCGATCGTGATCTATATTATCTTGGCCGGACTTGTGGTGTTCCTCTCGGTATTTAAAAAACACAGACCCATCCTGATCGTAGCCGTATCTATACCCATATCGCTCGTTATTACGTTCGGGTTTATGGACTTGGCTAATATGTTCGTTCCCGGGATCATGGATATGACTATCAACTTTATGACACTTTTTGGTTTGGCTCTCGGGGTTGGTATGCTTGTCGATAACTCCATAGTTGTATTTGAGAATATAGTAACAAAGACGGAACAGGGCCTGGACTGTGTAAACGCCGCCATAGAGGGTAGTACCGAGATGAATGTTGTTATCTTCGCGTCCACGCTGACAACGGTAATCGTATTCCTCCCTATGCTTTTTGTGAGTAAGTCCATGAGTCTCCTTTACGGCGGGGTAGCATGGACCGTGACCTTTTCACTGTGCGTTTCACTTTTTGTAGCGCTTATGATCGTGCCTTTGATGAGTTCCCGGATCAAAGTTGTTGAAGAAGGGGGAAGCAAAGAAGTTAAGGAGGGGTTTCTCCGGCCTTTTTACCGGTTTCAGAAAAAAGCCATTTTACGCACTTTCAGAAAAAGGGGCATAGCGATCCTTATTTGTACGGCGCTTTTCGCGTTGGCATTGTTCGCGTATGGCAAAATGGGGAAAGAGTATATGGGTACGACCGAGCAGAACAGGTTTACCATCTTTATTGAACTCCCGACGGGGGCTAAGCTCGATTCCAGTGACGTGTTTGTCAGGGAAGTTGAGGGCTTGCTCCGGGAGGTTCCGGAGGTAAAAAATTTTACGGCTCGTGTAGAGGCATGGTCCAGTAAGGTATACGTGGATCTGGTGGGTCTGGAGAAACGGCAGCGGTCGGTGAACGAGGTTATAGAGAGCTTGCGTCCAAAAGTCGCGCGATTGGAACCGGCATTTATTTATTTTGAAGAAGAACAGGAAGTCGGGACGAAAGAGGTTATCCTCAATATTTACGGACACAGTTATGACATATTGCGTGAAATCGCGATAGCGATAACTACACGGATGGGCAGGATACCGTATTTCACCGATACGAAGATCCGTATGCGTGAAGGTCGTCCGGAATTGGATCTTAAGGTCAATAAAAAGAAAAGCGCTCAGTTCGGGTTTTCCACCAAAGATGTGGCTGATATGGTGCACGCGAAAGTGCGGGGTGTAAGGGCTACGATGTACCATACAAAAGCTTCGGAAGTCGAGACTATAGTTCGCATGCAGGAGAAAGATCGGCGTACGGTTAAAGACATACATTCCCTGACCGTCGCGAGAACAGGGGACGACCGAGTCGAGTTAAACCAGATTGTTGATTTTGAATACAGCCTGGGGCCCAGTGAAGTATGGAGAAAGAACCGGGCCAGAATGATACAAGTAAGTGCTAACATAGGCGAGATGTCACTGGGGAAAGCGGTGGATATCTTGAACAAAGAACTTGAAGACATTAAACTGCCGGAAGACTATTTTTATGAAGTGGGAGGAGATTACGAGACGCTTTTAAAAACACAACGCGAATTCGTTCTTACCATTGCCGTCATTCTCATACTTATCTATCTTGTTCTGGCGTCAATATTTGAATCGTACCGCCAGCCGTTCATTATCATGATAACGGTATTATTGGCGACTATCGGCGCCATCGGCGCGCTTTACATCTCCGGTATTTCTGTCGGTATGGGGGCGCTTATCGGGATGATGATGCTCGCGGGGATAGTTGTTAATAACGGTATAATACTCGTGGAACATGCCAATGAATTGAAAGAAAAATATAGTAATGTTTTCCGTCTGTTAACCTATGCGGCAAGAGATCGACTGCGTCCGGTCCTGATGACGACGGCGACGACCGTGTTTGGTCTTTTGCCAATGGCGTTAGATAAAAGTGAAGGGTCTAACCTCTGGAACCCTCTGGCGGTTACCGTGATAGGAGGCCTTTTGTTCGCTACACCACTTACATTAGTTTTGGTTCCCGCGATATATTCCATTTTTGAGGAGTTCTCTTCGCTAATAAGCGGTACGTTTAGCCCTATTGCCATAAAAAATAAAATTCTTAAAAAAATACAAAACTTCAGGTCTCCAAAGCCGGAAGAACCTTCTGAATAATTGGTAGGAGCATGGCATGCCCTTACGTATTCCGTAGGAGCGGCCTCCGGCCACGAACAGTAATTTCCGGTAATAGTTCAGTTCTCCGAAGCGAATACGTTCCTTCTCCCCTGTCATCTTGAGCGAGTGAGCCGCCTGCCGAAGGCAGGGAGGCGAACGAGTCGAAAGATCTTTTTTATCCATAATTTTTGATAATCAGACATTTTGTGA
>JAJRVD010000098.1 GCA_024277375.1 Candidatus Omnitrophota bacterium
GTGGATCCTGTTTTGGAGGTTTTTTCTTTTTGGATCGCTTGAAAAAATCAGACTTGAATTTGTTGAGTTCGAACCTGATCGGAAGTGTATCACATTATTTCAGATTTGCAAAAAATATAACCTTAAAAAGATCTTTCGACTCGTTCGCCTTCCTGCCTTCGGCAGGCGGCTCACTCGCTCAAGATGACAGGGGAGAAGGAACATATTCGCTTCGGAGAACTGAACTATTACAGGAAACAAACAAAAATGGGTGACGTCCCTATTTTTCTCGTCCTATAGCACGCTCTTTTTTGATCCACTTAAATAGATCTTTTAAAAAATTTCTGTGGCGGCGCTCATACAACTGAAGTCCACCGTCTTTGAGTTCACCGATATCGTGCCATAGGTTATCCGACTGCAAAAGCGCGAATACTATGCGCGGCTTTGAGGAAGGATCCGTACCGGTAAAAGTACGCTTCGCTTCTCTGGTATATCCAGTTTTCCCCCATGCCTCCTTCCCTTCCCGATACAGCGATCTATTGTGGGTTTTGAGGCGTATTTTTCTCCCGTCAGAGCCATAAATATCCGCGCCCTTCTGTGACATCGCCTCATAAAGAACCTTATGTTTCAGGGCATATCTCATCATCACTGCCAGATCTTTTGCCGTAGTATACTGCTTGTCCTTTTTGCCTGTCGGCAGACCTGACGCGGTAGCAAAATACGTATCTTTCATGCCGAGTTTTTTCGCCCTGACATTCATCAAACGAATGAATTGTTCTTTACTACCGCCGATACCTTCGGCTACAGTTACAGCCGCGTCATTTGCTGATTTTATCAACATCGCGGCAATAAGATCTCTTACTGTATACTTTACGCCCTCTTTAAGCCCGGCTACTGTCGGCTCAACCCGGGTGGCGTTTCTGGTAGGGGTTATCTTCTTTTCCAGCGGCACTTGTTCGATCGCCACTATGGCCGTCATGACCTTTGTGGGCGATGCCGGCGGGAACTTATCTTCGGAGTTTTTCTCAAACAAAACTCTTCCATTTTTGGCTTCCACAATAATAGCGCATTTCGCGTTAACGCTTATATCTATCGGCGGCTCCTTAGCGCATCCTGTCAGTGTAAGCAATACGACGAGCATATAGCGTACAGTGTACAATGCATAACGTGTCATGATCTCCTGACCCTTCGTATTCGCCCTTTTGACGGATTGAAATACCCGTGCATAAGGTTTGGATATTTTCTTTTTACGATATCAACGAGCTCATCCACACCGATCATATCATCCCTTGCCACCGAGATCTTGAGTTTTCGAAAATATGCCTGCGGATCATAATTTAAGTTGCGCCATTGTATCATATCTATCGTTGTTCTCTCAATAAAGTCCAGCAACTCTTTCACCTCTTGCCATGAATCCGTGAAACCGGGCATCATTAAATAATTTATCGAAACAAATCCTCCCGCTTTCTTAGCGTATTTTATTGAAGAGACTACATCCTTAAACTCGTACCCTTCGGGAAGATAATACGCGTCATAATACTCTTTGCGTACACTATTAAGGCTTACTCGTATCGAATTCAAACCTACATCAAAAAGACGACGTATCATCTCCGGTTTGCTGGCATTCGTATTCAAATTAATGATACCTTTTGAAGTCGCGGCCCTTATTATCTTGACCGCTTTTGCGATCACATCCCCGGAGGTAAGCGGTTCCCCCTCGCAACCTTGACCAAAACTTACAACCGGATCTTTGACCTCGTGAATATGGAAAAGAGCTATCTCCGCTATCTCTTCCGGTGATGGAATAAAAGCGATCCGGGGCTGCGTTACGGAACATCCCCCTGAGGGCTGCTTCGAAATACATCCGATACATTTGGAATTACACACAGTCGATGACGGAAGCGGACATTCATATCTTTTAAGGAAGAAATTTTTAGCGGCAGGACAACAATAAGAAAGCGCGCAGGTTTCAAGATGTCTTACAAGACGATTCTCCGGGAATATTTTTCTAAAATCTTTAACATTATTTTGCACCTCATCCACATCCATCCCGGATAATTCCTGCCGTTTTTCCTTGTCTATTCGCATGCCCGCCGCGTAAAACTCGTTCTTATAGAACGTGACCGCCGCGTAACTGAAAAGAGGTAAGAGCTCCACTCCGGGTTGCTCTTTGTAAGAAGAACTATATGTTACGTCATATCAGGGGGACAAAAAAGCGGCGACCGCGAAACAGGGTTCTTTATCTTCGATAAGCGGATTCTCTTTAAGCTCTATATACTGATTAAGATCGGGATCATAGCCTATCGGACTTCTCCCCGGAAGAAGGAATAACTCACTATCCGCATGAAGCGGAATAAGGTCTAATGGATCCAATAAAAAATGCTCTGTCCCTTTCATGCCGGTTGCCGCGAGACCGGGCACATCAAAGATTTCGCCGTTTTTATCGGCTATTAATAGTCTGGGGTAATCTTTCATAATCTAGTTCATAGCTTATAATTCGTAGTTCATAGGAATAGCCGCAAACTTAACAGATCTGCTTGTTGCGTTCTCCCCCTTGTCATTCAGTCTGTGTCGTAATTCGTTTTGCGGGTGGACGCCTACGATATATTGTAGGGGTTCGATTTATCGAACCCGATGTAACGGGCTTGATGAATCAAGCCCCTACATTATGACACAGCCTGATTGCGAGGAAGTAGAATCATGTCCCTGTCAACCTGTCACCTACACTGCTATCTCTATCCCCACCGGGCAATGATCAGACCCGACAACATCAGCCAAAATAAACGCGTCCTTAACTCGAGGCAATAATTCATTTGTTACAAAAAAGTAATCTATTCTCCATCCGACATTTCTTTCCCTCGCGCGAGTCTTATAATCCCACCAGGTATACTGTTCTGGATCCTTATTGAAATGTCTAAAAGTATCTACATATCCGTGAGACACAAGCTTATCCAGCCATTTTCTTTCGACAGGAAGAAAACCCGAATTATTTTTATTCTGCTTTGGACGAGCCAAGTCTATCTCTTTATGCGCGGTATTAACGTCTCCACAAATTATAATATTCCTATTCTTAAGCCCGTCAACAAACTTAAGGAATCTTTCATAAAAATCAAGTTTATATTCAAGCCGGATAGGGCCGGCGGCACCATTGGGAAAATAGACATTGATCAAAATAAAATCTTTGAAATACAGAATAAGCGCCCTACCCTCCGTATCGAAAGATCCAGGGGGGAAATCTTTTTCGACCGCCGTCGGTTTGTTTCCCGTAAAAACAGAAACTCCCGCGTATCCTTTTCGTTTGGGATTATTCCAATATGTTTTGTATCCCTCAGGAGCAAGGAGCGCCGCGTCAAGTTGTTCCGGATAAGCTTTTGTTTCTTGAAGACAAAGAATACCGGGCGACTCTTCAGAAAACCATTCGTGAAACCCTTTGGTAGAAACAGCCCTTATTCCATTAACATTCCAGGATAATATGCGCATATTTGAGTTTGTTGAGTTCTCCCCGCCCTGTCATTCGGGCTGTGTCGTAATCCGTTTTGAGGACGGTCGCACGCAATATATCGTAGGGGTTCGATTTATCAAACTCGATATAGCGGGCTTGATGAATCAAGCCCGTACATTATGACACAGCCTGATTGAGGGGGAGCACAAAGCGACCGAAGCCGAGGGGCTCAGGATAACAACCGGAGAGCCCTCTCACCTATCACCTACCCCCTACTGAACCGCTACTTTTACTGCCTCTACATATTCCCGCACGAGACGACCTATTGACGCGAAATCTTTTTTTCGGAGCCATTCTTTACTGAAGACACTACCGCCAAAAGCTACAGCATCCGCGCCGCACGAGAAATATTCACCTATATTCTCACAGCGCACACCACCGACCGCCATTAGCTTTACTTTATCGAAAGGCCCTTTGAGTTCTTTTATATATTTGGGCCCGAAAACACCGGATGGAAAAACCTTTACCATAGTAGCACCCTTATCCCAGGCATTAAAAACTTCCTGAGGAGTCAAAGCTCCGGGAAATACGGGAATATCATTCCGCACGCAGTAGTTCATAACATTTTCAATTAAGGTAGGCATAACTATAAAACCGGCGCCCGCGGTTAATGCCCCCTCCAGATCTGCACGCGACAGAACGGTCCCGGCACCCACATCAATACGCCCTCCGGCAATATTGACCGCTTCGGAGATGATCCCGGCAGCACAGGGAGTATTCATCGTGATCTCAATCGTCTTAAGCCCCGCTTTTATAACACTTTCTATAAGAGCGCCAATATCTCCGATATCAACCCCCCTCACGATCCCCATAAGAGGAAGTTCTTTAAACCGTTTAATGTCCATAATTATTTATTCTATCTCTGAAGGTGACATGCTATTAAAAAATTCGAGATATTTGTCCTTATCTTTTGTCTGACGCATAGCCATGCCCGCTCGGGGATGCTCATTGAACATCCCGGTAATGGCATAAGGAATTATGTACCCCCATTCAATCTTTTCTCTTAAAGGTATGAACTCTTTTTCTATAACATTCAGGATCGGACGGAGATCAAATTTGGGATTTTTAAGAAAACCCATCAATAGCTCCAATGGACAGTTTCCCGCGGCTCTGCCTATACCGTATATCGTACCATCAAGAAAATTCGCGCCGCTTATTATAGCCTGAATAGTGTTAGCGTATCCTAACTGCTGATTATTGTGAGCGTGCATACCTACTTCTTTTGTTTTTAAGAACTTTTTATATTTATTTACAAGATGCTCTATGTTTTCCGAATACAACGCTCCAAAACTATCGACTATGTATATTACGTCAGACTTACTCTCTCTTTCCAGCTGATCAAGCGCTTCATCAAGCTCACTATCAAGAGCTCTGGAGACAGCCATAATATTTACCGATGTCTCGTATCCCTTTTCCGCAGCGTCATTTATAAGATCAATCGCCTTATCCACATCTTTAGCGTATGAGGCTACGCGTATCATGTCTATTACACTTTCAGAGCACTTAGGTATCTCGTCTTTTTCCACGCGTCCGATATCCGCCATAACCGACAGTTTTGTTTTAGGCTCAATGCCATCAATAGCTTTTTTTATATCATCTTCCTCACAAAACTTCCATTTACCATATTGTGTCGGTGACATTATTTTCTTAGAGCATTTGTACCCAATTTCCATATAATCCACACCGGCAGCGTTAATCGCCTTGTAAACCTCACGCACGAAACCTTCTTCAAACTGATGGTCATTAATGAGGCCGCCGTCTCTAACGGTGCAATCTAATACTTTTATCTCTTCTCTGAACATATTATTCTCCTCTTTTATGCTAATATCAAGGATCCCGCAAAATGGAATTTTCGTCATTCGGGCTGTGTCGTAATTCGTTTTGCGGATGGCCGCATACAATATAGTGTAGGGGTTCGATTCATCGAACCCGATATAACGGGCTTGATAAATCAAGCCCCTACATTATGACACAGTCTGATTAAAAAAACAGTGTTTTGCAGAAGTCTAATTTTAATATCAACAGGCGGGGCCGAACCCCCCCTATATTGTCCTCATATAATATATGAAAACGCTTATGGCGTAAAGAAAAATATATCTGTCTGTAGGGTTTGTTACGTGCGACAAAATTCTGCCAACACTTCAATATGCCTGGTTCTGGGGAACATATCGAACGGAAGGACCCGGCCCAAACTCCACACGGCATCATCGATGAGCATCTTCATATCCCTTGCGAGCTTAGAGGGATCACAGGAAAGATAATATAATTTATCTATGTCTTTACAGTCTTTGAGCTTACATAGAAAACGCTTATCTACACCGGCACGTGAAGGGTCAATAAAAACAATGTTATGGTCGCCTTTTGCCCTTTCAAAAACATTAAAAAAATCTTCTTCCACCGTACCCCGGTAGAACTTGATCTTCTCCAGACCGAATTGTTTTACCGTAGTTTTGGTACAATCAATAGCAATTCTATTTTCATCCATACCAATGCGTAGTGAAAAATCTCGCTCTGTAAGAAAGCTGAAAAACCCTGTTCCGCAATAAACATCGAAAAAGACCGCGCCATCCCCGGAAAAACCTATCCACTCGGTCAATGTTTCCGCTATTTTATCCGCAATAAACCTGTTGGTTTGGGAAAAAGCCTTCGGAGACAGATAGATATCTTTTCCATTGTACTTGTCCAGGAAAAACCTTTCTCCGGGTCGATTAGAAGCCCAAACCCTGCCGGCATGATCCGACTTCAACGTTACATCATCCTTCCGGCCAATTCTGGGCATTTCCTCCAGTTTCTCATTAATAGCCTTTGTGGCCAGGAGACACTCGGATATATCAATTATTTCTTTGCTCCGGGCAGAATAAAATCCATATCCGCCTTCAGACTTATGCAGTGTGACAGTGTCTCTGTAATGAAAACTATCGGGAGAAGGTATTATTTCATCACAAGTAAAGTTCTTCTTTCCCCCTATGCGCTGAAAGATGTCCTCAACCTGCTGCCGTTTACAATCCAGTTCTTTTGCGTAATTTAGATGCTGAAGCTGACAGCCACCACACCGGCCATAATATTGACATGGCGGCGCAGTCCTGTCTTCGGAAGGCTTGAGAACTTCTACCACTTTTCCCTCTACATAACGGGCAGTATCTTTTATTATATCAAAAACAACATCCTCGCCTGGGAGCGCCCCTTCTACGAAGCATATCTTACCCTCTACTTCTCCTACGCCTCTCGCCCCAAAGGCAAGAGAACGTATATGTGTCTGAAATTGTTTGCTCATTACGCACCCGCCCGCGCGCCAAGAACATCATTTATAACCTCAAGAAGTTCACTTAGGCGTATCGGTTTATATAAAAGATGCTTGTATCTTGTTTTTTGTTTAGGATCGAACTGTACCATATTAAGCGAACCGGTAAGCACTATGATGGGGATATCAAGCTTGAGTTTTTTAACTTTCTTTATCAAAGCATCCCCATCCATCCCTGACATTTTTATGTCCAGTATCATCAGATCGGGGATATCTTTTTTAATTACGTCCAATGCCTCAAGACCGTTATAAGCCTTATCGATCTGAAAGCCCTCCCGAGAGAGAAATTTGCCTACAACGTCTACGATCTGAGGTTCATCATCGACCACAAGGATCTTCCGCATTATTTCTCCTCTATCGGCAGCAATATCGATGCCGTTGTCCCTTTACCGGGTTCGCTGGCATAACGGAGCTGACCTCCATGCTCCTGTACTATGGTATGACACACTGCCAGGCCAAGTCCTGTGCCCTTCGGTTTTGTAGTAAAAAAAGGTTCTAATATCCTGTCCATCACTTCTTTCGGCATCCCCTCTCCCGTGTCTATTACATCTATTTTCAGGAATTTTTTTTCTTTGGATGTCGAAACGGTAATTTTACCTCCGGATGGCATAGCATCGGCGGCATTACGGACAACATTCATAAAAATTTCCTGAAGTTGTTTTTCATTGCCGACAACAACCATCCCGGAAAGATCCAACTTAAAATCCTTTTCAAGCACTATGTTCGAAAGCTGCAAATGGTGCTGCAATATATCCGTTATAAGCTCCAATGTTTTTTCAATATCAACATCACCCTTTTCTATCTTTCCTATCCTGGAATATTTCAGAAGACTCTGAATAATATCTTTAGCGAGAAAACACTGGTCCATAATTATCTTTAATGTGTCTTTTATTTTACCATCCTTGACCCCTTCCAAAAGCGTAAGCTCAGAACGCCCGGAAATTATCATAAGGGGGTTATTCACTTCATGTGCCATATCCGCTAAAAGGCGCCCTAACTGGGCCAATCTCTGAGCTTCGGCTATTTTTTTGCTTTCGGTAATATCCTGCACCTGCCTCATATATCCGATAACACTTTTCTCGTCTTCTCCCCAAAGCGGCGAAACAGTACACAATAGATATGAAAGATCCTGGCGAGTTGTCTTAAAGCTAACTTTACCAAAATCGATCTCGATCTCGAATTGAACCACTCCGCCTGACTTAATTTTTTTACCTGTTTGGAGTTAAGCTTAAAATCGCTGAAGAGATCGTGATGTTCGATCTTACTGAACGAGTCTATTCCGAAAACATCCAGATAGCTCTTATTTATGACCAACAAATCTCCCGCG
The DNA here is from genome assembly GCA_024277375.1 of Candidatus Omnitrophota bacterium. Classification (GTDB taxonomy): domain Bacteria; phylum Omnitrophota; class Gorgyraeia; order Tantalellales; family Tantalellaceae; genus JAJRVD01. The sequence continues at coordinate 8,110 of JAJRVD010000098.1, forward strand.
GCGGAATGTATGCCTATTCCCGCCGGGGACTGTTCAAAGAGATCGCGAAACCGCCTCATTGACTCGACAAGCGCGTCTTCTGTGGCCGAGATCTGTCGTTCTTTATCAACAAGATACCCTAGAAGCTTTTCCGTTTCCTTTAATACCTTAAAATCACCTTTTTCCGGCTTCTTTGAGGATTTTTTTATCATATAGAACTCTCCTTAAAAAAATGTGAGATGCGAAACTAAACGTATTTAGCCACACACCTCACATCTCGAAACAAAGCCTTATCCGGAAACGTTGGATTCCCTGATACCGTCTTTAAATCCTTCGGTATAGCCCTGTTTATATCCGTTCGCGTAACCCGCTTCATATCCATCAGAATAAGCCGTACGGGGGGTCGATGAATCAACACTCTCAACTTTCTCTACCCTCTCACCACTCATAGAATCCAAAAGCGCGCCACCAATGATATTAACTCCAGCGCCCGCAAGAGCACCTTTCCACATATCTCTGCCTTTAGCTCCCGAAGCCGCACCACCGACCGCGCCGGCACCGGCACCAAGAAGTCCCTGACGAATAAGGTCGGAAGACCTGCTCCCCGCTACAGCATTCCCGCTAAATGATACGATTATCATAAGCGCGACAACCATACACACAAAAACCTTCGCTTTCATAGCTTCCCCCTCCTGTTTGTCTTCCCTGAACTTCCCGTAGGACAGGAAAATATCCAGAATCCCACAAGATTACAAATGATATAGTAGCATATTTCAGGGTAAGCGTAAAGAGGTAGCAGTTAAGCGTACAGACTCCCCTGACAAGTACCTCTTCGCTCAAATTCAACGTTTATTTTCCTGATCACAAGAATTTTATTCCTCATCCACGCGGGCGCGATCAAGTATTCATCTCGCGCGTCGGAAACTAAACGCAATATAAGCTGATCGCTCCTGAGGTTTTCAAGAAAATCACACGCGCGTTGCACATATTCATCTTCCGATAGTAGGAGCACGGCATGCCGTGCTCCTACATACATTTTTTCAAGCTCCGTCCCTTTAAGCACATGAAACGCGTGTAGCTTAATGCCATTGACAGGTAACGCGGCCAAAATTTTAGCGGTCGAGACCATGTCTTTGGCTGTCTCACCGGGCAAACCAAGAATAACATGAGCAACAACATTTATTCCTCGATCAGCGGTTTTTTTTATGGCGTCTACTGATTGCTGAAAAGTATGCCTGCGGCGAGTTTTTTCGAGGGAAGCATCTAGCGATGTTTGCACCCCATACTCTATCCATACTTCATAATCGTTCGTATACCTCGATATAAGATCGAGTTTCTCTTCATCTATACAATCCGGTCGTGTAGATATCGAGAGCGCGACTATTTCTTTATATTTTTTTATCGTATCGTATGTGACTTTTAATTCCTCGATTGGAGCGTTGGTTCCGGAGGCATTTTGAAAATACGCGATGCATTTGTCGACCCCCTTACTGCCGAAAACTTCTATGTAATGTTCTATCTGTTCGGTTATGGGCGGAACAATATTGTTAGATCCTTCGCTCCGCTCAGGATGACAGGAGTCGGGTGCAAAATCGCTAAAAGCCGCTTCATTACAAAAAATACACCCGTCCACGCCAAGCGTTCCGTCCCTGTTCGGACACGTAAAAGACGCGTTAAGGCCTATTTTGCGCACCTTCTGTCCGTATTTGCTCAGAAGGTAACGGTTAAAGGAATTATATCTTAACTTATTACTCATAGGGATTGCTTCCCCACTTTCGCGGGGACCACTTCATTCCTCGCAATGACAGGATTTTTTAGTTCGCGGCCGGAGGCCGCTCCTACGACTATTCACCGTTCACTATCAACTATTCACTTATGGTGTGCGTAAGCGCACCATAAGTATCGACACTGCCGCGGGGGTAACACCGGAAACTCTGGAAGCCTGGCCTAAAGATCGCGGACGAAGCTGGTTAAGTTTTTCCTGGATCTCGTTGGACAATCCCGGGATATCCGTATACACAAAATCTTTCGGTATACGTATTTTTTCCAGGTCTTCGAACTTACTTATCTTTTTCAGTTCTCTTTCAATGTATCCCGCGTATTTGACATCAACTTCCAACTGTACCTTTGCGTAGTATGACACACCGGGTGTGGGAGAAACTCCGTAGTATGACACACCGGGTGTGGGAGAAACTCCCACACCCGGTGTGTTTATTGAAGGTGTGTTTATTAAATCCTCATAAGACACTTCCGGTCTTTTTAATAGCGTAAGACGCGAACCTAATCTTTTCTTTTCGCTCTCGACCCATCCTTCTTTTTCGCGCACACGCCGGATTGCCTCATCCGTAACAAGCCCCAACTCGTGTCCCATCCCGCTAAGGCGTATATCCGCGTTGTCTTCCCGCATCAAAAGCCTATATTCTACACGCGAGGTAAACATCCTGTATGGTTCTTTTGTTCCTTTCGTAACAAGATCATCGATAAGAACACCGATGTAAGCTTGAGCTCTGTCCAGAACAACGGCTTCTTTTTTTTGCGCTCGTCGAGCGGCATTGATCCCGGCCATAAGCCCCAGGGCGGCCGCCTCTTCATAACCTGTCGTACCATTTATCTGTCCCGCGAGAAAAAGCCCTTTAACCAATTTAGTTTCCAATGTGGCGTAGAGTTGCGTAGGATCGACATAATCGTATTCTATCCCATACGCTGGAGTATTGATCTCCACATTTTCCAGCCCCCTTATGCTCCTTATCATATCTTCCTGAACGTCAACCGGCAAACTTGTAGAAATGCCGTTGGGGTAATATTCATCCGTATCCAGGCCTTCCGGTTCGAGAAAAACAAGATGTGAATCCCTTTCCGCGAAACGCGTTATCTTGTCCTCTATGGACGGACAATACCTAACACCCGTAGACTTGATTTTTCCGGAATAAAGCGGTGACCTATCAAAACCGGAACGTATGATGTCATGGGTTTTTTGGTTCGTCCGCGTAAGATAACACGGTTTTTGCGGAAGCGTGATTACCTTGGTAGAAAAAGAGAACGGGACAATCCTTTCATCTCCATCTTGTTTTTCAAGAGAAGAAAAATCTATCGTTTTGCCATCCAATCTGGCCGGTGTTCCCGTCTTCAGTGTCCCCACGCTAAGGCCAAGCGAAGAAAGATCCTCCGATAATCCTACCGAAGCTTTCTCTCCTATGCGTCCGCCGGGAGAATGTTCCAGGCCAATATGTATGGTACCGTTCATAAATGTGCCGGTTGTTAAAATAACGTTTGGTGCTTTTATTTTATTACCATCTTTGGTCTTAACACCCAGACAAACACGCAGGAGCGTGCTCCCCTCGACTTCGCTCGGGACAGGCTGGCCGCGGACTATAAGTCCTGTAACTTCATCTTCCATGACGTCCAGGCCCTTTTGGGCAGATACACGCTCCAAAATATATTTATTATACAACCTGCGGTCGATCTGCATTCGCGAACTTCTCGCGGCATACCCCTTAGAGAGATTAAGCATGCGGTACTGTATACAGGCCTCGTCGGCGGCCTTACCCATCTCTCCGCCTAAGGCATCAACTTCTTTTACAAGCTGCCCCTTACCAACACCTCCGATGGAAGGATTACACGAAGTATAGCCTATGGCACTTTTCTTCATTGTAACAAGAAGCGTCTTAGCGCCGAGACGGCTCGCGGCAAGAGCCGCCTCACATCCCGCGTGCCCCCCGCCCACCACTATAACTGAATATTTACTGATCATGATCTATTCTGGTAAACTTCGATGAATTTCGCAAAACTGCGGTCGTATGTCTTCTCGACATCGTCAGGAAAACAGCAGGCAGGAAGCTGGTTCATGCTAAGATGATATTGCAAACAATCACAGCATACGCCTTTTCGGGAACATGGCTCATAGGAGCAGTTGCAATTTTTTATATTTTTATCTTTATTACATTCAGTCATTGTTTTCCTCTGTTAGCTTGCCAGTCTTTAGGTTTGAGCAAAACGCTATTTTTTTTATCAGACTGTGTCATAATGTAAGGGCTTGATTCATCAAGCCCGTTATATCGGGTTCTATGAATCGAACCCCTACAATATGTTGTATGCGGCCATCCGCAAAACAAATTACAACACAGTCTAAATGACAAAAATTCTATTTTGCATAAGTCTATTGCCAGTCTTGTATATGGTATGTATATATACGGACCATCTACTGACTAGTATTCAGCTCTCTCATTATAAACTATCATCGCGGTGGTCGATTGCTCCGGGACCATCTGAAACGCTTCCGTTAATTTAATCCCAAGACGTTTCTCCACCTCCAATAGATCGAACAACTTTTTCTGGTCTTCTAAATTTTTCCATAAAGGATAACCGGGGCTATACCTTTTCCCCCGGCCCTTTTTCAATCCCAATTCTTTCTGGATAATATTATGTACGTAAGAAGCCATCGCTTCGGCCAGATAGACGCTTAATCCATGCAAGCTGAACGCGCGATTATATTCTTTTTCTTTATTCAATTCTTCGATGGCATCGTTAATCTTATCCCCGACCGTTACAGCCTGAAAAGCTACTATATCGTACCCTTCCGAGCCATCGGTAAAATAATCGGCCAGACATCTGTCCCTCAACCGGGTAAAGTTTATCTTCTCTATCACTTCACCGGTTTCGCTCAACACGTCCATGTCATCGCCCGAAACGTGACATTTAAAATATCCATAAACCGCCTTAAGGTCCAAAAGCCCCTTACGTATAACTTCTTCTTTCAATTCTTCCAGTAAAGGCTTGAATTCTTCTTTGGCGATGCGCTTCTTTTCTTTTTTATCGCGAAGACGTCCACCCCACGCGCCGTCAAAAAGCAACCCTTCTTCCAGATATGAAAAAACTTCATCAGCGGATACATTAGACAGCGGTCTTATCCCGAAAAATGGAGGCATTGGTGCCTTCCCATGACGTTTTTCCTTTCGCTTAGGGGGCAGACCTTGACATTGACACTTTCGCTCCTCATCCGTTGTCAATGTCAAGGTCTGACCCCTTTGATCCGCAATTGCCTCTTTTCTGGTCACTGGATCAGTTAATAACCGCATCAACTTAAGTCCGGTAAAAGCGTCCTTCGCGTAAAAAACACCACCTTTGTATATGCTTTTATCCCTGAGAGCCGATATCTCTTTCGCGAACCGATCGTTTGTGGGGGAACCTCCTATAAGGACCGGATAATCAAGCCCCGCGTCATGCATAGACTGCACACAGGTTTTCATGTAACGCGAAGTTGATACCAATAACGCGCTCAAACCCACCGCGTCAACTTTATTTTTCTTCGCTTCCTCCACAATTTTTTCGATCGGAACCTGTTTGCCCAGATCTATAACTGAAAACCCATTATTCTCAAGTATCATCTTAACCAAATTCTTACCAATATCATGAACGTCACCTAACACAGTCGCTAAAAGAACTGTGCCGCGCTTAATAGCTCCTTTTGGTAAAAAGGTCTCAAGATGCTCTATCGCCTTACGCACAACTTCCGCCGACTGGAGCACATACGGAAGCACCATTTCACCGGACTCCAGTTTCTCCCCTATCTCAGCCATAGTTCCCATGATAATAGGATCAATAATGTGCTCCGGGGAAATATTTTCCCGGAGTGCTTTATCTATCAGAGGAATAATATCGGCTTTGTCTCGATTGATCACGCACATTTTAACTTGCTCTTCGATAGAGACATCCTCAATCGCGGCAAGAGATTCCTCGTCATCCTTCAAAACTACTTTGTTCTCAAAATATTCTACAAAATTATTAAGAGCATCAGACGCCGAGTTAAATATCAAGTCTTCGGAAAGTTTTATTTCTTCCTCTTCGATATCGTCGTACTCAACAAATTCTGACGGATTCACAATAGCCATATCCAATCCGGCACGTACGGCATGTTCCAAAAACACCATATTGAGAGATCTTCGGCCTTCTTTAGCAAGACCGAATGATATATTGCTTACACCAAGAGCTGTAAGAACTTCCGGAAATTCTTTTTTGAGCCGCTTTATACCGTCATATGTCTTTATAGCCGCGTCGGCATATTCAGCCTCACCCGTACCCAGAGTGAAGGTGAGCATATCGAATATTAAGCGATGCGGCTCAATGGCGCACTCTACCGTAGCTATTCTATAAAGTTCTCGCGCGATCTCTATCTTTCGTTCTACGCTCTTCGCCATGCCCTTTTTGTCTATGACTAAATTAACAACAAAAGAAGCGTGCTCCTTGGCAAGTTTAAAAATACGACGTGCTTTTTCTCCACCGTCTTCCAGATTAGCGTAATTAATAAATGCCGTTCCCGGGTATGACTGAAGAGCCGCTTCGATAACATCTACATCAGTCGAATCTATCATAAGCGGCACATTAACGCTTTCGCCCAGACGCTTAGTCAAAATCACAGCATCGCGGCGCTCGGTCGACCTTTCCGTTAAAACACCACACACATCAAGGATCTCAGATCCCGCGGACTCTTGGGCCTTGCCAAGCTCGACTATACCGTCGTAATCTTCGCCCAGCAGAAGGTTCTTCATTTTTCTGGACCCTTGTGTATTTATGCGCTCACCTACTTTGATAGGTCGTTTTAATCTCGAAAGATCAATACCTCTGTAAAAAGATGAACAGAATTGTTCGCCTCCGGAGGCAGCTCCTACGTTATTTGTCTCGCCCAAGGGGACTGTCCCAAGCGAACGCAGTGAGCGCGTGGACTGTCCCCGATTCGCCCGGACCACTTTCTTTATCTCTCGTATATGCTCAGGTGTAGTACCGCAACATCCGCCTATGACGTTTATCCTGTACTTTTTTACATACCGCTTCATTATGCCGGCCATTTCTTTTGGCTTAAGCGGATACAGCGTTTCTCCGTCGTTTTCAACGGGAAGACCCGCGTTCGGCACGATAGATACCAATGCGGGACAGTTATCACTTAAAACAGAAATGGTATTTTCCATCTCCACCGGACCGGTACTACAGTTAATACCTATAACATCTACTCCCAGGTATCCCAAAGTTGTCATGACAGCCGACATCTCGGTCCCCAAAAGCATACGGCCATTGTTTGCCAACGTACACTGCGCCATTAAAACAAGATCCCGGCCATGCTGAGCTATAGCGCTCTTTGCCCCATTTACAGCGGCTTTCATCTCCAAGAGGTCCTGCCCGGTTTCAACAAGTAACGCGTCCGCGCCGCCATCGATCAAACCTAAAGCTTGATCATAAAATATTTTCTTAAGTTCTTTATAAGTTATGTCACCAAGAACGGGATCCGTCGAAGAAGGCAATTTCCCCGTGGGTCCGATAGAGCCGATGACATATTTGCCGGAAGAGACATCTGAAAAGCTATCAGCCGCGACGCGAGCGATACGAGTCGAGGTGAGATTTACATCATAGACTTTGTCTGCTAAACCATATTCAGCGAGCTTCACTGCGTTTCCACCGAACGTATTCGTCTCAACAGCATCACTACCCGCCCCGAGATAATCATTATGGATCTTGCTGATGAGATCCGGTCGCGTAGCAGAAAGATACTCCATACAGCCGGGGTGATCTTTAAAATCCGCATCACTAAGTCCGAGAGACTGCGCGTACGTACCGAAAGACCCATCCAAAAGAACTATCTCATTCTTTAATTTTTCGCGTAATGTATTCATTTTTTATCTTTCATTATATGTCTTGTCATTTCGTTCCTCCCTCGCTCAGGATGACAATTAGATTGAGGAACCTGTAGAGTGCTCCGCTCAACCATTCACTGTTATATTTTCTCCACGCTGTCACTTTTGATCCATCCGACTTTACCGTCCGCGCGTCGGATCTTGCACCAACCATCTTTACACTTAAGTACCGATACCGTCATGCCTTCATAAAGTGTAAAAAACTTTGTGGCAGATTCAAACGGACCGAAGCGAACATCTTCTGAGGGCATGACAACCACAGAATCTTTCTCAAAGCCCGCCGCTTCATGCCAGAGAATAAAAGAATTAAGGAGTACACCCAAGAGGATCACTCCGGCTATTAGCCCTAAACGCCGTTTCTGAGCCGGAAGCAACATAACCATAAGAAGCAATACGATCAATATCACATAACCGGCTTCCGAGATCCAGGTAAGTTCGTTTACCGTAAAATTGTTATAGTATCTTCTAAGAGGACGCCATGCCCACAACCCCTTTTCTACGATATTTTTTCCTTTAACTTCGGCTTTAGCGAACCTATAATTAGCGTTTATGTCGGCATCCCGCGGCATTAGGCGCTTTGCGCGTTCATAATTCAATATCGCGCGGCCTGTCTTACCCATTCGAAAAAAAGAATTTCCTATATTGTAATAAATCCCCTCACTTTCGTATCCGGAATCCAATATTTTTTGATATTCCGTTATTGCCTCCGAGTACTCACCTTTTTCATAGTAAGCGTTGCCTTCGGCAAACAGGCTCTCGGGGGTTTTTTGCGCGTAAGAGATCGTACTAGATAACAATACCAGCACTGTTACAAAAAATATTCTCAGACATTGTTCGCGGCCGGAGGCCGCTCCTACGGTATTCACCCTATCCTCCAATGTTTACTTGTTCCCATATCGCCTAAAACCTACAACCTGATTTTCTCCATATAATCTATTACTTTCTTTGTGTTACGTAGCACTTCCCGGGCCGGATCACCGTCAGAAACTGAAGAAGCATAACGTGCCATTTCACACCGGGAAAAGATATCTCGGACCATATCCAGCATTTTCTCATCACATCCGGATGGGCGCAGCTTCTCTTCTATGATCTGGCTCGTAACGTTGCCCTTTGGTACATCCAGACGACCGCTCAAATACTCTTGAAGCGTTTTAAATATCGTGTCATAAAATGATACTATCTCATTTTTTTTGAGATATGCTGTTGCCGTGTTCAACCCCTTGCGCGCCCGGCGAGGCGCTTTCAAGAAGCGAGCGTAACTCTTATCAGTGCGCATGCGTTCTTTTCTTCTGTTGACCCAGTAAAACATCATTAGCAAGATCAAAGGAATTATCTGTAGAGCCCAAAAAACTCCCTTCTTAAAAAGAAAAGTATCTTTCCCTGAAACCTTACCGATATCTTCTTTAATGTGAACGATGTCTTTACCTAATTTTTCCTGGGGATAAAATATCTGTTCAACTCCCGGCATCGATACCACTCTCACAGATGTCTTAGATTCGGGCTGTTCGGTTACCGTGACGGGAAAAGGCCCTCGGCTTATGGTTTTATATTTTCCGTTACGAGGATCAAGAAAACTGAAAGAAACTTCCGAGACCTCTTTCGCGTCTTTAGTTTTGGGGATCAATATCTGCTCATATATCTTCTTATCGTTCTTCTTTGATACCTGCGGCTCATATGTTTTAAACTCATCCGAAACCTTTATTACAGGTGCGGTAACCGTATCGAGATTTCCGTCTCCCGTTATGACTGTCCGTACAACAATGGGGTCTCCCACTCTAACCTTTTGAGAAGGAACCTGAACATCCATATGAAATTTTCCCACAGCTCCTTCGAAATTCGATGGACGCCCTTTTTCCGGAAAAGGCAAAATGGTAACGCTGACCGGATCAGATTCCAGCTGCACCGGATATGCTTTATATCCAAAAAATCCATTAAAAAAATCATCATCACCAAAAACGTTTCTTCCGAATATTGACGCTCGCCGCTGAGTTTTTTTTCGTGATACCATCTTACAACTTATCTTTGCCGGCCCCAGAACATACCGTCCTTCCTTTATCCCGAAAAGATCCTGATAAAAAACAAGCATATCATATCTAACGTTCTTATGAACCTCCCATGCTTTTTCCGGCTCTTCAAATTTCCCGGCGGAAAAACCTTCATGCGTATATGTAGGATATTCTATATCCTTGATACCTGTGTTATACGCGTACATTTTTATAGTGATCGGCAAAACTTCGTTGATGTAAACCTCTTTTTTGTCCACACCTAAAGTTATGAAAATATTGTCGCCGGCATAAGGCGCGCCTTTTGGCCTGGATGCCTTATAACCGGCTCCCGCAGGCGGAGAACTTGATGATGCCGATGAAGACGCGGGCCTCGGCGGAGAACCATCCACAAGTAAAGTTACAGCGTCAGCCTTAAAGACCTTCCCGTTGTATTTTGTAAAAAAAGGACCAATGTTATACTGTCCACCTTTTAATGGGATTACGAGGTATGTATGTGTGATAGAACGGGTGACTTCTCCGTTAATTACTGACATTTTTGAGGACGGACCTACATACCGAACCTTTAGCCCGTTGATAACCGGGGTCTGGGGACGCTCTACGCCCTGGCCCCCGTAAAACGCGACGTAAAGATACAGGGGATTCCCGATGGACACCCTATAGTTCTCCAATGTCGCCTCATACCGAGGCTCTTCCGCCAAAGCAATCGGTGAGATCATTAGTAACGTGGCCGTAAATATAAGTACCAATTTTTTCATATCATCATTTGTAAATCAGGGGACTTTCCCAAGCGGCGAAGCCGCACGTGGACTGCACCTGGCTTTTACCAGTCTTTCAGCACTTTGGGGCGTCCTGCTTTGCGAGCCTTCTTCTGTTCTGCCCTCATATTGTTTTCTTCTTCTTCCTGCGCCCTCAAAAGCATTCGGGCTTCTTCTTCTGTCATCTGTCCCGGAACTTCTTTCTCAGCCTGCCCTCCACCTTGCTGTGGCTGCTGATCGTCTTCCTTCTCTTGCTGATCTTGTCTATATTGTTGGTCCTGCTTATCTTGCTGGTCCTGCTTATCTTGCTGGTCTTGCTTATCTTGCTGGTCTTGTTTATCCTGCTGGTCTTGTTTATCCTGTTGGTCTTGCTTATTCTGCTGGTCTTGCTTATTCTCCTGGTCTTGTTTATCTTGCTGGTCTTGTTTATCTTGCTGGTCTTGTTTATCTTGCTGGTCTTGTTTATCTTGTTGGTCTTGTTTATCCTGTTGGTCTTGTTTATCCTGCTTCTGATCCTGCTGCTCTTCTTGCTTTTTCTCTACCTCCTGGATCTTTTTTAATATAAATTCGTAGTTATATTTAGCATCGATATCCTCGGGAGAAAGTTCCATCGCCCTACGGTAATATTTTACAGCTTCCTTATAGTTTCGCAAAGTAGATTCCAAATTTGTGTCCCCCAGAGCTTCACCCGTACGATAGAGACTATTCCCGATATTGTATGTATTCATCTCTTCCAGGCTTTCTTCTCCCGAAGCAAGTGAGGATAAAAACGCTTCCCTCGCGGCGCTTGCTTCACCCTTGCGGTAAAGTGCCGCGCCCCTGTTATATTGTGCCACGGGGTCGTCTTCCCGCTCTTTTAACGCTTTTTCATAATGCTCCAGCGCTTCATCATATTTTTCTTCCGCGTAAAGCCGATTTGCCTTCCTGATCTGGCCCTCCACAGATACGGCGCCTGCGGAAGATGTCCAGACAAGCAAAAACACTATAGCTAAAAATTGTATGCGTTGTGTGTTGTTAATATTTATTGTTGTTCGCGGCCAGCCTGTCCCGAGCGAAGCCGAGGGAAGGCACCTCCTACGCCATCGTTACAGCACTTCCCTCTTCCTCTCTCCTATCAACGGTTCTATCAAGAGCAACAAAAACGCCAGGACAAGCGGGATCTGAAACCTCTCGTTATACCGTTTCTCCATCCTGGCCTTAAACTCTTCCTTCTCAAGTTTAGACAGTTTCTCATCATATATAAGATCTAGTCCAAATTCAGCTCCACTCGCGCGGACATACATGCCTCCGGTAGCGAACGCCGCCCTCCGCAGGGGTTCTTCAACAAGTTTTGTTTTGACTATATTCCCCGCGGCGTCTTTGAGGAACCCTCTTCTGCCCAAATCATCATCTACGGGGATAAGCTCCCCGGATTGTGTGCCTATACCCACACAAAATATTATTATCCCTTTCTTCTTAGCCGCTTCGATCGCCCCGTCCAATCCACCCTCAAGATCCTCTCCGTCGGTAATAATGATAAGTATTTTATTGTGACTCTTTGACCCTTCGTAACTGTCAATGGCTTTATAAATTGCTTTCGCGAGAGCCGTTCCACCTACCGGGATAATATCGGTATCAACATCACGGAGAGAAAGAAGAAAACCATCATAATCCGCCGTAAGCGGACATTGCAGAAAAGCGGTCCCTGAAAAAGCAACAAGCCCGATCCTGTCTCCGTTCATTTTTTTCACAAGGTCTTTGATCGCGAGACGCGCCCTCTCCAGTCGTCCGGGAAGAACATCTTCTGCCAGCATACTCTTGGAGGTATCAAGAGCGATCATAATATCCAACCCCTGTTTTTTTACTTCCTGCCATTTGAAACCTATCTGCGGACGCATTAAAGCCAGAACAGCAAGAAAAAGAGCTATCGTAATGATCGCTGTTTTGATTTTTCTTCTTCTGGCATTAAATGCTCCGGATATTTCCTCTAATGCTCCCCGGGAAGCAAATTTCTCCATCGCTCTCTGCCTGGATCGCCTCGCGAATAGGTTAAAAACAATAAGCGCCGGGATCAGCCATAGCCACACCGCCATATATATTGCCCCTAACTTCATCTACGGTATCCTCCTCAACAACGTGTTTGACAGTAGTATCTCCAGAAGCAATAACGCCAAAGCGGGAATAAGCATTAACCCGAAAAGTTCCTTGTATATGTTGTAACCTGTCTCCTCTATCGGAGTTGTTTCAAGCTCATCTATCCTCTCATATATTTTTTTCAGAGAGTCCGTATCAGTAGCTCTGAAATATTCACCGTCGGTAATGTCGGCTATTCTCTTAAGAAGCTCCTCATCGATCTCTATTTCAACAGGCTGAAGAACGGTATTCCCGTACATATCCTTAACGGGATATGGCGCCATTCCCTTCGTCCCGGCACCAATCGTATATATCCTTACCCCCAGCGCTTTGGCGGCTTCAGCGGCGGTTATCGGCGATAACCTGCCGGCGTTATTCCGGCCGTCAGTGAGCAATATTATTATTTTCCCTTTGGATTCGGTATCTTTTAACCTGTTGAGAGACGCGCTTATGGCGGCACCTATGGACGTCCCGTCGGTGATCATGCCTATCTTTACTCTATCAAGATTTTTCTCAAGCCAATCATGATCAAGTGTAAGCGGACATACCGTATAGCCAAGCGCGGAGAAAGCGATCATACCTATTCTATCGTTAGGCCGTTTCTCTATAAAATCAGCAACAACGTTTTTAACAACTTCCAACCTGTCATATCGTCTGTTCCCGATCCTGAAATCCATCGCCCTCATGCTTGTGGAAGTATCAACGGCAAGAACAATATCAATACCCTCTATCAGGACTCTGGTTTTCTCAATAGCTGACTGAGGTCTGGCCATCGCCAAGACAAAAAGAACCAGGCAAATTGCTCTCAGATATATAAGTTTTCGACTCAAAACCACACGCGCCGAAGCCTTTATCCCGTCAAACATACCCCTATCGGAAAATCGTAAAGATCCGGCGATCCTTTTTTCAAACCTGCGAACAAAATATATTACCGGAGGGATAAGAACACATGCCGCCAACATCCATGGATTCGCGAACCGTAGCATTATTTTGTTTCCTCCTCTACCGGAACCGGCACCATTTTCGTCTCATCCACAAAATGTTCCGCTGAATTATAGCTATCAAGCATTTCAAGTTCAGTCGGACCGTACTTGGCGAATTTAACCATATCACAATGCGACAGAAAATCTTTTAAGAGTTTGGTATATTCCCTTTTCATCTCCGGAGAATTTTTTATTACCGCCAAAAATTCTTCGGTTGTCATCTCGGGTGCTCTATACGCGAACCTGTTTTCGATATATCGTCTTACTATGTCTGACAAGACCGAATAGTATTCCTTAACAAGACCATGGGCAGGCAAATTTTTAGCTTTAAGCGCGGACAGCTCTTCATAGGCTATTTCATATGCCGGCCTCACCACCACGGGTCTATCTTTTATCTCCGACATTTTCTTGCGCAAAAACAGCCACAACGCCCAGGCTATGACAAGGCCTGCTATCACGACAAAAAAGATCCATAAAATACCTCTTTTCGCTAACGCTAAGGCCTTTAGATCTTTTATGTCTACGTCAACCTCATCTCCCGCTGTAAGGAGGCTCTTGATCTCTATGGGCACTTGCGCGCTTTCGGCGATCTGCCAATCCCCGGAATCGGATTCGCGATAGCTTACCTGAACGGGTGGGATCACACGCGTTCCGGTATCATACGTGCTAAGCACATACTCGTACCCTATAACTTCCGCCTTTGGCCATCCTTTTTCAATAGGACGCGCTCCTATAAAAGTAAAGTCACCCAGTTGTTCCGGCGTATCCGGAAACAAAACATCATATCCTGAAACATTTTCAGCCATAACGGTAAGCTTTACGAGATCCCCCACACTGATCTCTGTTTTATCAACAGTCGCGATGACTCGAAAAGGTTTATCATCGACAGCTCCGACGGATGTTACCAGAAGAGCCGCCAAAATAAGAATATGAAAAAATATTTTTCTTGTCATTACAGGTAATCCCTACTCCTCACAATCAGACTGTGTCACAATGTAGGGGCTTGATTCATCAAGCCCGTTATATCGGGTTCGATAAATCGAACCCCTACAACATATTGCATGTGGTCATACGCGAACATATTGTACGCGGCCATCCGCAAAACAAATTACGACACAGTCTGAATGA
>JAJRVD010000099.1 GCA_024277375.1 Candidatus Omnitrophota bacterium
CCGTCCTTAAGAAAGGTAAACGGCTATAGACATCTCATAGAATTAAGGAGCATTATGAAACGTATCCTGAATACCGGTAAAGTTGCAAAGGTAGCGTGACGGTCATGCCGGAAATTTCAACTAAGAAAGGGCTTGATTCGCCATCATCATGCAGTGAGGTTAGATAAGTTCTTCCGCTTCGATTTTCCCCACAACCTGCATGGGTATAACCTCGGCTTCACTCTCTACAGTTGCTTCCTTAATAACGCCGGAAAACTCGGATTCCACGTCAAATACTGATTTATCGGTTTCAAGGGTGAATATAACATCCTCGGCTTCAACAGTATCTCCAACATTTTTAAGCCACTCTACAAAAACTGCCTTCTCCATATCTTCATACAGTTTTGGAATGATAATATCTTCAAGCATTTTCTTTTCCCCTAATTTTATTTAGCTTTTCGAGTTTTTTAATTTTTCTTGCGGGAACACCGCAAACAACTGTGTACGGAGCTACGTTGGTAATGACCGAGGAACCTGATACAACAACCGCCCCTTCACCAACCGTAACACCGGGCATAATAACGCAATTAACACCGATAAAACTATACCTGCAAAGTTTAACCTTGGACACTCTGGTCGGGAGATAATGATCCCTCAAGTAAGCGCCGGGCTTTGCGTGGGAAATCAAAACGGAACCAGCCGCCACCCTAACTTCGTCTTCGATAGTTATATTTTCCGGGTAAGCTTCATCTATAACAACCGTCTTATCTATAAATACATCTTTGCCAATATTCACGCCGCGTAAACGGTGAAAGAACGGAACCAGCTTACTGGGAACATTTCTTGCCAAAAGGGAAAGGAAATAATCAAAAATGAAGTGAAATATAAGCTTTAGCCCTCCAAATGGCATAGACCAGCCACGCTCCTCGGTAGCAACGCGAACGTCCCGAATGAAAAGTTTAAACGAGTTCAAAAGTCCCATTATTCAACCTATACGTTGGAAAATCATAATTCTTTAAGTAATCGTCAAAAGTGGTGAATCTAAAAGCACGCGCGAACTTTTCGAACTTGCCACGATTATACCTAAGGTTTGTGTAATGCTTAAAGTTGTCGTACCAGCCAGTTTCTATCTTTTTCTGATCTGGATCCATCTCCCACGGATGGATATTGATAGTGAAGTACTCGCCAACACCATTAAGGATACGCATCATTAAATCAGTAAAAAAATATGGAGCAAGACGAAAGTAGGTGCCGGACGCAAATGGAAGGTTCCCACCGATAGCCCGAAACGTAGACATGGGAAACTCATATAATCCGTTTTCAAACTTAAATGGAAACCGTGGTGAATTAGGAAAACCATAGTTTGGGTTAAAGCTCGTAGGGTAAAGAGATGTATCGTACTCTATCCCATTATTTTTGAGTGTATCGATTGCCCATGCGGTATCCGGCGTAATGGTGTAAGAAGGAGCGCGATAACCACGCACAGGTTTCCCGGTTATTCCACCCACTATTTCGATTGCCCTTTTAATGTCTACCTCAAACTCCTCAGGGGTCTGGTCTGTAATGCACTTATGGGCATAACCATGAATGCCAACCTCGTGTCCTGCTTGGGATATTCTCTCGACCATTCTTTCGTTACGCTCGGCTACCCAGCCGACCATGAAAAACGTCCCAACTATATTATTCTCTTCCAGAACCTTTAAAAAGAAGTCTGTGCCTATATTCACGCGATGCTCCAGTGAATCCCACTCATTATCTTTAATATATTTTTCAAAATTGGAAACATGGAACCACTCTTCTATATCAAAAGAGAGAATATTGGCTTTTACTATTTTGGTCATCACTGCTATGTTACTTGGAAAGTCTTTCCATTAAAGAAAATCTTTTAGTTCCGATATTATCCTGCCTGCCGAGGGAAGCACAAAATCTTCCAGTACTGGACTCATAGGCACCGGAGAATCAGGAGCGGCTATTCTCTTTACCGGAACTTTAAGGATATCAAAACAGTTTTCCGAAATACGCGAGGCAATCTCTGCCCCAACACCTCCAGTAAGACATCCTTCCTCTACTACAACAGCCCTGCCAGTTTTTTTAACTGAATCAAACACAGTTTCCACATCAAGAGGATTAAGTGTCCGAAGGTCTATAACTTCCACGTCAATGCCATGCTCTGCCTTTAGAACTTCAGCCGCTTCCATTGACTCATGCACCATTCTTGAATATGTGACGATAGTAATTTCGGCCCCTTCCCTCAAAACCTCCGCCTTTCCTATGGGAAGCCGCAAACCATTACCAAGCTTACCTCTTGTGCCATACAGCTTCTTGCTCTCCACTACCAGCCACGGGTTTTTATCCTGAACCGCATAGCGTAGTATCCACTTCGCGTCACTGGGGTTAGACGGCACCGCAATGCGAAGGCCCGGCACGCGCAAAAACCACCCTTCCAGACTTTGTGAATGGCTGGAACCATACCTCCTGCCACCGCCACCTGGCGTCCTGATAACGATAGGCACTGTTACCTGACCGCCATACATATATCTGAATTTTGTTCCATGGTTTACTATCTGGTCCATTGCCAAAGTGATAAAATCCATAAACATTATCTCTACTATCGGTTTTAGCCCGGTTAAAGCAGCGCCTATGGCAATACCTGTAAATGAATTTTCCGATATCGGGCTTTCAACAACCCGTGAAGACCCGTACTTCTCCCAAAGCCCGCGCGCGGCACCAAAGGCTCCGCCGTACATTCCTATATCCTCGCCAAAGAAAACCACGTCCTCATCAGATGCAAGCTCTTCGCTAATCGCTTCGTTGACAGCTTCCAAATAACTTTTATCAGTTGTCTTGTTACTCAAAAAATATCTCCTTCAGCGCCTCGCTCGTATCCGGAAAAGGCATATCCAGTGCTTCTTGGTACACATCAGTCATTGTAATGCTAATCTCTTTTTGTATCGTCACAAATTTTTCTTCAGTTTCTACCCCAGCTTCGATCATCTCTTTTTGTAACCGTTTGATAGGACATTTTTTCTTATACTCGTTTTCCTCTTCCCGCGTCCTGTATATCCGCATATCGCTCTTGGAATGGCCGGAATAGCGGTATGTATGACACTCAATCAGTTTTGGACCGCCACCGCCTCTCATTTTTTTTATAAGCTCACCCGTTTTTTCATATACTTCCAGCACGTTCATGCCATCCAGTGATATCGATTCAATACCGTATGCCGCTCCCCTCTCAGCAATTGAGCCACCACTAACAGTTTTGGAAACATGGGTAGACATCCCGTACATGTTGTTCTCGCAAACGAAAAGTACCGGAAGGTTCCAAAGAGATGCCATATTAAGGGATTCGTGAAACGTACCTTGAGCAACCGCCCCATCCCCAAAAAAAGAGACAGATATGTCGTCCCGCTTCTTCTGTTTAATGGTAAAAGCCGCACCTGTGGCTATGGGAAGACCGCCGCCTGTAATACCGTTTGTCCCCAAAAAACCTTTTTTCAGAAAGGCAACGTGTTGCGTTCCCCCCTTCCCTTTGCAATAACCTCCCTGTTTGCCCATAACCTCCGCCATGAGGGGGAGCGGCTCCAACCCTTTACCAATGGAGTGGCCATGTCCCCTATGGGTACTGACAGCATAATCAGTGTCTCTCAAGTGAGAGCAAACACCTACCGCTGTGCCTTCCTGTCCTATACATAGATGGGTGGTTCCATGAATCTGGTTCCGAGAGAACCCATACTCAATCTTTTTCTCGAAAAGCCGTATTAAAACCATTGTTTTATATAACTTTAAGAGTAGCTCCCTGTCAAACTCCTTAATGTCGATCATCTGCTACCTACTCATTTTATAATTGTTTACAGAACTAGGGATTCTACCTAGCAGGAAACTTTTAATCAATTAGTTATTTCGGATACGAAAGGACCTTGATTTTGTATCTTTTCGAGTTACTTTTCAAAGACATTTGGCTTATACCACTCAAACGTCCTCCGAATCCCTTCTTCGAGGGATATTTTAGCCTTATAGCCGGTTAATTGCACAGTTTTCGTCATATCCGGGCAACGGCGGCTGGGTGATCCAGCCGTATCCTGCTGCGGATATATTTTTAAATCTTTTCCCACTGCACTTATGATTTCCTTTGCCAGTTCTTCTATGCTTATCTCTCCCTCAAGTGAGCCTACATTTATGGTCTCATTTTTACACCTCTCGTCCTCGGCGGCAATGGAAAGCATGCTAACTGCATCATCCACATAACAAAATGTTCGTTTATGCGAAACGGAAAAGACCGGTAAAAAATCACCATCGGTCTTGTAAGCTTTTTTTAACAACTCAGGTATTACATGGGCCATCCCCATCCTTGGCCCGTAGATATTATGGGGACGGAAATTAGTAAAAGGTAAGCCTGAGTGATGGCATAGTGCCTCGCCATAAATTTTTGACAGCATATAGGAAGTGCGTGGATAATCCAGATCAGTCAGGGCCAGCGGCGTTGTCTCCGGTGTTGGTATCGGAAGGGTAAAATGTTTTAAAGTTCCGGCGTAAACCTCGCTTGTGGAGGCAAACATCAGCCTTTTAAGATTTTCATTCTCTTTCGCAAAATCAATAACAGCGGTGAGCATCATAATGTTATCTCGAAGGACATTGTACGGCCTATCCACAACGTTTTGGACCCCTATAATGGCGGCAAGGTGATAGATGTAATCATAATCACTATCCAGATCGTCCATGCTATTCGGCTTTAAAATGTCAACCGTTATTAGCCTCACGTTTTTATCATTAGTGAGCGTTTTTAACTGCTTATCTTGTTTGCCTCTGGAAAAGTTGTCGATAAGATCAACACTACAGCCTCTCCCGAGAAGGTACTCGGCCAAATGCAGGCCAATAAATCCTGCACCACCTGTTATCAGAATTTTACTCATAACCCTTCTCCCCTGCCTATGCTTTCCAGATTACAACCTGAAGCTCGAAAAATTTCCCGTCTTTCTTTAGTTAATACATTATTGGAATCGAGTACCAATAGCGTATTTCCGTTAAGCCAACGATTTATATCAAAGTGTAAAAACTCATCATGTCCAAGAGTAAAGACAACAGCGTCAAAACCATCAGGCCGTGGCATCTCGTAAGAAATATCAATATCCATTTCTGCCCAATGCTTCACCAAAGGGTCGTAGCAAACAACCTCGGCACCACTCTGCATAGCACTTTTTACAAATGTCTCTGCCGGCGAGTAGCGGGTATCCCCAACATCCGGCCTATAACTTACACCCAGTAGAAGTATCTTTTTACCATTTAGAGAACCAAAGCTCTTTTTAAGTTTTTCAAGGCTTACCATAGGCATTGCATTGTTAATCTCCACTGCTTGCCTGCTAAAACTAAAATCAAGGTCTGTAAGTTTAAAAAGGTCACGACAGGAAACTGTCGAAAGAAGCGGGTCTTTGGGAAGACAATATCCCCCAACTCCAAAACCCGGCTGACGAATATTCTTGTGCGTCTCCCTGTCCCTTACCGCGGTGATTACTTCGAACAAATCCACGCCAACAGCCTCCGCGAACCGCCCCCATTCCTCTATAAACGCTATGTTTGTCGCTCTGTAGGAATTTTCAAGAACTTTGGCCGTCTCGGAAGCAACGGTAGACTGCAATCGCCGGAGCGGAAATCTGTCAGTATTAATAACGTTTTCTAGGAACTTTTCACAGGCATCGCCAGCCTTCTTTGTATGCCCTGAAAAAACACGCCAGAAATTCACTATGGAATTAAAGTATTCCTTCCCCGGCATCACACGCTCGTATGAATGGGCAAGCAATATCGAGTCTACCGGCAAGCCCCTTTTTTCAAGCTCCGTGACAAGGACAGGTCTGACGATTTTTTCACATGTGCCGGGCGGCACCGTGGTCTCTACCACTATGAGTGAACCGGATTTCATTATACTTCCGAGTGTCCTCATCCCAGCCTTAAAACCGTCCCATTTTACTTCCGGTATATTTGCTTGTGGATCGATATCAAGATTGATATCGACCACCACTATCTCTGCCAGTGCAAAAACAGAAGGATTTGATGTGGCTATCAGGTTGCCGGTTCTCTTGGACTCCTCAAACGCGGAAAGTAGCATTTCATCAACCATAACGAATGGGAACTTTCCTTCATTAACGGCATTTATCCTTCTGCTACCTTCATCTGTATCAAGGTCAACACCCACAACGTTATAGTATGGCTTGCCATTTTTGCCTCGGGCATTTGCTACGGCCGCAGCCATAGCCGCTCCTACAAAGCCGAGTCCCTGAATACAAATCACGGGAAGGTCTGGAAAGGTAGGTGTTATCTTCAGTTTATTGGCAAGTTCACTAAATGAACTGATATTACCGTTCTGTTCTGACACTATTTAAAAATCCTAACACGAGTTATAAAAGAATCACTGCACATGGAGGAATAGCTTATCATGTAGTACATAAAAAACCTCAACATCCTTCTGAAACTCCATAAACTTTCTCAACCAATTATCAGCAGAAGAATTTTAGGGTTTGTACAGGAAAAAACCAAGAAATTAACGACATAATCAAAAATTCAAGGCAGCTTTATTTATTGTCTAAAAGAGTTTGAAAAAGCCTCTCAAAGCGCTCTGCCACATGGCCAATCTGAAATTTTTCTAGAACTTTATTACGCGCTAGATTCCCGAGCCTAAAAGACAGCTCCATGTCTGAAAGAAGCAGTTTTATAGCCTCTGCCACTTTTTCGGGCTCTGGACTAACCACCAAAGCAGATTTTTCGAATTCATCCGACACGTTACAGTTTTTTGAGATAACCATTGGTTTTTTTAGGGTCCCACCCTCTAAAATAACCATACCAAAAGCCTCTGCCCTGCTGGGAATAGCCATCACGTCTGAATCATTGATTGCACTCAAAACATCAGCATAGTCTGGAAGCGGACCAGTAATTATTACATCATCCTCAAGATTGAATTTATTGATAATCGCCTCAATTTTATTTTTAAATCCATGATTAGGCCCAACAATAACAAGAATCTCTTGAGCTCTATCCATCTTTGAATATGCTTCGATAAGAATATCAATGCCTTTTATCCAATCAAGTCTCCCCACAAAAAGGATCATTTTCTTATCAGGAGGGATACCAAATTTATTCCTAAATTCTCCTTTCTTTTTCACATTTGAGAACTCTGAAATATCAATGCCAGTTGGTATAACTTCCAGTCTGCCTTCTTGAACCCCGAATTTTTTTGCTAACTCTTTTTCCGCGTTAGTCACAGGAATGACACAAGATGCATCCAGCAAGAGAGTTTTTTTGAACAGAAAATCAAAAATATTTTTTATAAGTATGTTTTTTTTGCCTTTTATAAGGGTCCCTTGAGGCTGTATTGTGAATGGAATTTTTTTTCTAATCGCCCATCTGGCTAAAACAGTAGAAATGTGTGACCTATATTCGTTTAAATGAATAATATCAAAAGGCCCCTCTTTTTCAAGATGCTTTTCTAAATCAAGAACGTAATTTGGACCAAAGCTACCAGGCCAGAAAGGGATTGTATATGTATCAAGATAAAAGACTTTGACTCCCTTAATGATTTTCTTAGTGGTAGTAGCGTAGTATTTTTTAGTTTTATCAATCGTATTGGTGCAAAAAAAAGTTACATCGTGTCCTCTCTTAGCAAGTTCAATTGCATTGTTTCCTGAAACAAGAGCAGAGCCACCATGATTATCTTTAAACCCAAAACCATAAGAACCAAACAATATTTTCATAAACAGATCAATTCCACCTAAATACCTCGACAAGCCTATTGTATAGCCATTTTGCCATCGTTCTTGGATCCGATTTAATTTTCATAAAAATAATTTTTATCGTAACTTTGGGATTATTAACCAGCTTTAATATTTGAAATTTTAAGATCGATTTTGCGACAAACTTTTCCAATTGCTCGGATGTAAATTCAGGAGTATTAATATTACCCCTCCTAGTGATTAAATTTTTATAGCTGTAATCTTTTCTTAAATAGCCTTCTTTTTTGCACTGATCGAACAATTGAGTCCCAGGGTATGGTGTGGCAATACAAAACCCTGCCTTATCAAAATCGGCTTTTAATGCAAATTTAAAACTATCATTCATCATTTCAAATGTTTCGCCAGGAAAACCCATCACAAAAAAAGCCTCAACCAAGATGCCGCTCTTCTTTGCCGCTTTAACTAGGTTTTTAACCTTAGCAAGGTTTGTTGGCTTGTGAATGATTTTATGCAACACATGGTCATTACCAGATTCAATGGCAAAGCACACATGGTAGCATCCACTTTCTTTCATTTTTGACAAAAGCTCTTCCGTAAGACGCCAAACAGCGACACCATTCGGTGTTTTCCAAAATAGATTGAACTTTTTCTCAATCATCATTGAAAATATTTTATCTGCACGCTTAGTATCAAATGTTAGATTGTCATCCTCAAATACAAGTTCTTCTACTTTATATTTTTGGACGAGGTGTTCTATTTCTCCGATTACATATTCAGCAGAATGCGCCCTAAATTTTTTACCCCATATTCCGTGTATTGAACAAAAAATACATTTGGCAGGGCACCCTCTGGAGGTGATTATTGTGGTAGCTCTGCTACTAGTGACGGTTCCTCCTTGGGGGCGATTAATTCTAAAATATTTTTCCATGTCAATTAAATGCCGCGCAGGAAATGGAAGTTCATCAAGGTTCGCAATAAAGTCAACTGAAGGATTAAGAACAGTTTGATTATTGATTTTATACCCAAGACCGTCAATATCTTTTAGATTGCCATTTGCTGAAATAGTCGAAAGCAGTTCCCTAAACCTATATTCCCCTTCCCCCATAACGATAAAATCTACAGAATCCATCGAAAGAACTTCTTCCGGAACTGCCGTTGGGTGAGCACCACCTACACAAATTTTTATTTTGGAATTAAACTGTTTAATCGCGTCGCTTATTTCCTCAATCGTGTCATGCATAGTTGAGAACGAGCATGATATTCCAATAATTTCAGGAGAAAACAGTGCAATCCTTTCAATAATTTCTTCAACTGTTAAGCCATATCGATAACGTCCGTCTTCCAATCCAATTTCCTGCTCATACCCCTCTAGCGGGGAATCTATTATTTGAATGATATGTTGCTCTTTTTCAAGGACAGCAGCTAGATACAGTAGCCCAAGGGGCGGCTGTATCGTTTTGGGTTCTCCTGGCCAAACCGAATAAGGTGGCTGTATCAATATAACTTTCATAAATTAATTTT
This sequence comes from Candidatus Omnitrophota bacterium, assembly GCA_024277375.1. Classification (GTDB taxonomy): domain Bacteria; phylum Omnitrophota; class Gorgyraeia; order Tantalellales; family Tantalellaceae; genus JAJRVD01. The sequence continues at coordinate 9,219 of JAJRVD010000099.1, forward strand.
GCGATGAAATTTCAGCTCAATATTAGCTTTTTAATTTAGAGTTTTCCCCCAGAAGGTTTTGATAAATCTGTTGGATTTTTTCAACTTCCATATCCTTATCAAATTCACGGATTTCGTTAAATGCAGTCTCAGCAAACAACTCGGCCTTTTCCCTGTCTGCAATTAACTCGTTCACCCTCTCGGCCATACCGGCTGAATCTCCAGGATTAATTACTAAGCCTTTATTTTTACCATTAAAAAGCTCGGGGACACATGCGACGCTAGTAGCTATTGTTGGGGTTCCAACCGCCCAAGCTTCGAGTATAACCCTCGGCAAACCATCATATGTGGGAAAAGATGAAAAAACAAAGATATCCATTTTTTCAATAACTTCCCTTGGGTTATTAACCCACCCTAAGAATTTAACCTTGCTTTCAAGGCCAAGCTCTTTTGCTTTACTCTCAAGAATAGCCTTTTCAGGCCCATCACCGGCTACTATAAACCTAGTAGTTGGATGTTTTTTTAGCACGCTAGGAATTGATTCTATAAAGACACTCATTCCCTTGGCCGGTTTTACTTCTCCCAAAACACCCACCGTAAGGTTATTTGATTCTTTGGCTTTTTTCCTCCTATTAAGCTTTTTTAGAAGTTCAATGCCGCAATAATTAACCAGCAACTTCGTTTTAATAACTCCAAAATTGCTTGTCAGCTCATCAGAGGTTGCCTTGGAAATAGTCATGATTAAATCAAAAAATTTGTGGACAATGCCGTATACAACTCTGTATATCGCAGTCTTTACCATACCGTTTATTCCAGGGTCGGTATTAATTAGATAGCCAATTACGGTCGACACCAATACTGGAACTTTGGCCATTTTAGCCGCTACCCCCCCAATGATATCGGCCTGTATCATCGAAGTATGGACTATATCAATTTCATTATTCCTAAAATATTTTATTAATTTAAAAATACCAGGCAAATAAAAATATCGAAGCGAATTTAGCTCGGTAATATTAGCTACTTTTATTCCTGGAATTCCTTTAAGCTTACCTTCCATTTCCTCCCATCGAAAAGAGGAAGTAATAAAATGTGGCTCATATATCTCCTTATCGAGGGCAACTAACCAATTTCTGAATATATCAAAACCACCTCCAAAAACATTTAAAGGGAAACTAATTATTGCGACTCGAATCTTTTTTTTCATTGCAAACTATGCTGAGAATCTTACATCGGGTATAGGAAATGATTTTATCATCAGACTACTTTAATCTGATCGTGCAGTTTACGCTTTTGTATACTATTGCCTGCAATAAGTAAGCCTGCAAGCAACCAGAGCTGTTTATTAAATAACACACTTATAGATACTGAAAAAATATTTGTCAAAACCCATGCCGCCAAGATACCTTTCAGCAAATTTTTTATTTTCCCTGTGTAAGCAATCTTGATACTTTCACGGTATATTCTAAACAAAAACATTATATAGGCAAATAGGCCCAGTAATCCAGTGTCGACTCCAATTTGCAAAAAAGTATTATGAGTTTCCCTTAAAACTTTCAGGTCCGCACTAACTTTCCCATGTGGCAGGGTTCTAGCGTACTCAAGCGATTCATCACTCCAGAATTCCGGCATTACCATACTTCCAATGCCTTTTCCTAGAAATGGGTGGTCCAAGATAGAATGCCAACTGCCATAGATAATGGATAATCTATTCCAGACAGACAGTATGCCCATATTTGAAATAAATTCAAAGAATTTTGGTGCCAATGATAGGCATCCTCCAGCTATTATAAAAAAAATAAAAAATACCAAAACCTTATTTTTAAATATTCTATCTTTCAGCCTTACGAAGGCATAATAAAAAATAAAAAGGAAGATAACCAGAAAACCAGCTTTGGAAAAAGTATGAACCAAAATAATCAATGAATAGATACCAACAAATACATTAAATATTTTCCTTGGACTCAGGCCTCTTGCTGAAAGGCAATAAACCCCAAGTACAGTCGGAGTGATTAAATAAAAAGCTAGAAGAAGCGAGGAAGGAGCCAATGATTGCACTTTAAGAACATAACGCTCAAAATTTTCCAGATAATATGTGGCTGATCCGTTTCCTTCAATATTATATATAAACCACATGGCTGACTGCTTGGTAGCCACAATACACACAATAAAAGCGGCCACAAAAATCGCATTGACAACCTTAGTATACGATTTTTCATCACGGCAAATATCCACAGTAATGAACGTTAAAAGAGTCATTCCAATAAGGGAAAAAAGTAGTCTTATTGAGAAGCTGGAAAGCTGTGAATTAACTGAGGAAAGGATAACTAAAATGATGAATATCAGTAACCATGAAAAACTTTTTTTTGAAGCCATCCTGCGTTTGGTTAACATTATTCTCATAATGCTTTTTCCTCCCAATACCAAGATAAGAAAATTAGAAGCCGATAAAAAGCCAAAAATTTTGAACGAATCGAATGGAATGGCAAGAACGATTAAAACCAGCCCATTAACAGAATTAATCACTTATTAGGCTTTCGAGCAAGAAAATATCAACATTAACAAATTAGTCTCTAAATCCAATGACTTTTGCTGGATTCCCAACCGCTATCGCAAATTCCGGTATATCTTTTGTAACTATAGACCCTGCACCTACCACAGCACCATCACCAATTTTCACACCGGACAGAATAACGGCATTCGCTCCAACCCAGACATTTTGACCTATGGTGACATCTTCCGGTTTAAAATTTTGGTATGTAATATTGTCTTTTTTTCTATAGTCGTACTGCCCACCAAAGATAGAGACAAATTGGGCAATCTTCGTTCCCTTTCCTATAGTTATGTTTTTGTGACACCTGATATTGGAGTGAGAACCAATATAGACGCTGTCTTCCAATGTCAAGGTGGCAAAGTCTGTCACTACTACTTCTGCAAGACGCATGATAGTTGCGTGGTTGCCTAAAAACAGTTTTGCATTTTGACCTAGAAAAATCTCACCGTGATCCCTCACTCTGCTACCATACCCCGTTTCTATTTTTGCACCAGCACCGGCAATTACTTTAGTGCTAAAAGAGATGAAGGAACGTAATCTAAAAAACCGAGAGTTAACCAATAGAATCATTCCAAGCGACTTTAAGTACTTTAACATGCGTTATCCATAAAACCCTATGGGAAAAATAAGCGTTACAGCTAAAAAACCGGCTGTAGCCTACTTTTTAGCGAATTATTATCCTTTATCACCGCCTTGGATAATCTCACCACCCTGCTCTCAAAGTTGATTTTGTGAGTTATTCTTTTTTTTATCACAACTGTGTTTTTCACAGTAAGCCCTTCAGGGGTGGCATCTGCGATTCTTACATCTAAGCCAGCTACCTCTAGACTACTTTCAACATACATAAGACCAATGGGAGGGTTGAAGAACATCTCGGTCGCAATCTTTTGAAAATCCCCATAAACCTGCATGTAGTTCGGGGAGACTAGATAAACTCTGTTATTTTCTATTGTATTTTGACTCAAGATGTACGCGCTTCCTTATGAAGAAATTTATATTAAATCAACTCGCCAACATCCATGTTGAACCTAAACAGCGACGGCAATGTTCCTAATTATCATAATCTCAAAGACTTGTGTCAAGCAGTTTGTTTTTTTAATCTTACTCGTTACTAGCACAAAAATCAGCTAGAAAAGTTTAGAGAGTAGGCAGTTTTGCTTTTCAACGAACTTTTGGCACCCATAGTCACTTTCATAATATCGTAGGCCTCTTGAAGTCCAAGCGGTGAAGCGATTTTATTATCAGCGGCATTAAAAAAGTCTTTAATTTCTCCGTAAAACATTTCATTTCGCTCAAAATCTTTATACGACTCTTCTATCACTTCTGCCTTATCGCCATTGTAACTAGTAATGGTCAAAGATGCCTCTATAAGGTTAACTGCAATGGTTCCTTTTTCTCCGCTTATAAGCCAATTTCTTCTTGTTGGCCTCCCTGTAAAATCGAGGAACAAATGCCCAACCATCTTGCCTTCATCTCTTTGAATCTCCATAATTATATGAGCAGAGTCTTCGCAATCCATCTTCAAAGAACTTAGATTTCCCCCCATGCAAAAAATCCGTTTCGGCATTCCAAGTAGATGACAGGCGATATCTATATCGTGGTTAAGGCTTAAAATCGAACCGCCCCCCCTATGCTTCCATGCGGCATGGCTTATTTGGTAGTCTTCGTAGGGATGCATATTTGGGAGGTACTCGCTAAATATAAATTCTGCGGATATTGGTTTGCCTATGATACCTGCTTTTAGTGTTTCAGCAATCCGCTTAGTTAGGATATGGTATCTGAGCTGGTGTCCAACCATGACGGTAAGCTCTCTTTCGCTCGCTATCGCTATGAGTTCTTCAATGCCATCAAGATTGTGTGACAGCGGTTTTTCTATAAAAACATGCGCCCCCGCGAGAAGCGCCTTTTTCGTTGTCTCTACATGCAGGTCGGGTGGATTAGTTATAAAAATAGAGTGGTATCCTTCTTTTAGTGCCTCGTCAATATCTGTAAAAACTTTAGTAATGCCGTTAGCAGATGCAGGGTCTTTTGCATTATCGGCAACAAGACCACTTGGACAGTCTGATACAGTCTGGGTAAGCCGACGTACCCGGTAGGCATGAAGTTCGATATCATCGCCGTATAGATGCTTTAAGCACCTTGCGTGACGCTGCCCAATGGAACCAAGTCCGGTGATAAGCACTTTTCTAGCCATTAACTACCAGACCGACCTTCCGCCATCCATCACAAGATTCTGCCCAGTCATATATGACGAGGCATCAGAACATAAAAAGAGTATCGCAGCTTGATATTCATCCGGATTCGCCATACGCTTCATCGGGATCAGGCTTGTAAGCTTTTCAACAAAATCGTCTGGCTGGTTAAGGTAGACCCCGCCAGGTGAGATTGAATTAACCCGCACTCCCTTATCTGCCCAGTAGGTAGACAAATACTTAGTAAGGCCGTGCAGGCCATGCTTAACAACCGAATATGTAACCGGTTTAACATTTTGCATATTTTCAGCCAGCCCCTCTACCTTGTATATTCTCTGATCTGGAGCTATTACCGCCAAATCAGACGCTATGTTAAGAATCGTCCCGCTACCTTTTTCTGCCATCACAGTGCCAAGCGACTGGCAGGCAAGAAAAGCACCGGTAACGCATACAGCAAAATCGTCGTTCCACTGCTCGATGGGAAAGTTCTCAAACCTAGTAAAATTTGTCTTTGCGGATTCCTCTACCTTTGGGTTGTTAGCAGCATTATTGATAAGTATATCCACCCGACCAAACTTCTCCATGACAGAGGTTTTTATTTCTTCCCATGATTTGGCTTTCGTAATATCTCTACAGATAGCCATTGCCGGAACTGAGTAAGTCTCTTCTATCCCTTTGGCTGCTGTACTCGTTCTTTTTTCCATTATGTCAACCAAGACAAGTGACGCTCCGGCAGATGCAAGGCTCTCTGCATGTTTCAGCCCAAGTAACCCAGCCCCTCCGGTTATAACAGCTACTTTGTCTTTCAGATCGAAACGATTCAACACATCAACCATATTTCTGCGGTTCCTTATCGAATCAGATCCAAAACACGCTCATTAGCGACATCAAGCTTGTCGAACTGGACCTTTTGAAGCTTCTCATAGTTCGTATCCCAATCCTTGTCGGCAAGGCAGTCATTAATGTTGTTGTACATATAGTCAGAGTTATGCTCCTTGGGGTTCATCATTCTTATTGGGTAAAGCGGGACTCCAACATCTTCTGCGAAATACATAACTTTGTTATGGCTTCCTAATGGCATAAACCGCGTACCCGCACCAAAAGAGAATATGCAGGAGTGACCACGCATACCAAGCATAAGGTCGCACTGTCTGTAGAGATTTGTCATAAACGGAATATGATTATACAAAAGCTCGCCCGCTGGCGGATAAAGGTGCTTCAAGACTTCGTAGGAGTTTATTATTGAACCTTCAGGAAATCCTACGTTAAGCTCGTCCCAGAAACTGACATCGACATCCTGAAGGTGAGGAATAAATATTACCTGTGCATTTTTCTCTTCAACCATTTTGATGAGAGATTTTCTAAGCTCACTCACAAAAAAGGTTCTATTCTCTTCCCAAGGCTCTGGGAACCGCTCTTCAGGCCTGTCACCCGCCCAGTTGATTCCAATAAGGGGGCGGTTGCCGTTTAGCCCCGGTATATCTATATGACGGTCAAAAAGCCTCATTCCAGGGTCCGGGATAATCTCCGTGTCCTCCACAGAAAGCCCAAACTCGTCCAGAAGTCTTGCCCTGGAACCTTCGTTCCGAACAGAGAATATCTTTGCTCTTTTCTGAAGGGTTCCAAGGTGCTGTCCCATTGAATCAGGCCATTTATTGGGATCATACTGAAACTTATTAAAGCCTATGCCGTAAACGACCATCGGTGTTTCTATCTTTTTAAGATCTCCTATGGAGATGTTAAACGCCCAGCCAGACTGGCTTTCGTCCTGTGGCCTATTGAATATCATCCCGCCTGCACCAATAAGCAAAAGGTCGGCCTCTTCGTTCATCTGTTTTATAAGAGCATCGTGAAAAAGTGAACGCTGGCTGTCTACCAGATAAAATGAAAGTGCCATACCACGTTCTGCGGCTTGGTTTTCAAGCATCCGGTGCAGGTTATAACCCGCAGTACAATCACCAAGATTTCTATTCCATGCGCCTATGTGCCAAATTCTTTTAAAATTACATTTCCCCATACCACTAGCCCCTTTTAGTTACGCTGTTAGCTTATTATGTTTTCAATCATACCAGCAATATACTTTGATCGTTTGCCATCTATTTTAAATAGGTGCTTATTGATTATTTTGTCCCTCGATTCCCTTTGCATCTTCATTTGATCCTCATTGATATAATTATCGCTTCTTAAGTGCTGGACAATCAACTCTTCAAATTCTACCTTTGAATTTGCCATTGTATACGCCTTGTCGTTCTGATCGGTGAACATTGCCAGATCTGGGTTCTCTGCCGCCTCGGCCCAGTTAAGAATCACAAGCGGAACATCCATCCCCATAAATTCAATCAATGCGGTAGTCCTGAAGCCGACTATCATGGTCGCCTTTTTTGCTATCTCGCCAAACTCTAAGGCATCGTTAATTATCAGCTTTATATTCTCTCCATACTTTTTTTGTGCGTAATCATTTAATGCAACACTGTTTACATCCAGCTTTGTTTTGGCAATTATCTTTACCTCTCTGCCATTTGTACTACCCGATTGTTTAACCAGCACGTCAATTGTATCTTCCCAAAGTCGCTGAAGATCTATGTATGAATCTATCAATGCCATGTTCTGAAAATGAAAGAAATCAAAAAAGACTATCCATTCCTCATCTTCGTCTTTAGCTGGTATTTTTGGAAGGTCTCCACTATTAGCATATTGGCCTAAAATGGCATCGGTTCTAGCGGCACCAGTAACAAGTAGCTTCTCAGAGTCGTTCACCACGCCCGCTTTTAAAAACATCTCACGCAACTCTTCACAATGAACAGCGATGAGAGAACCAGCGTATTTAAACTCAAGCTCTGAAAGGGCAATAAGTTGCGCCTTGCATTGATCCCTGTTTCCAAAACCTTCTTTTACCAGAGCCACAAACGGCGTGCCGTGTGCTTCCATGACCTTTATCCATTCCTGATCCTGATAAAACTGTATGTGCGAACTTAAAACCACATCAAAACGAAACGCTCTCTTCAACTGATCGTAGATGCAGTCTATCGCCTTTCTAAGGTTGTCTTTGTAAACATGGTCTATTGCTTCATTAATATTATTGTCGCCAATCTCGTTCTTTATCCATATAGAATTACGAATTTTGTTTGAATCTTTCACATGATAGGCAAGCTGGGAGCGAAGTTTTTCGGGTAAAAATGCATCTGCAAAAAAGGTGTATATGCTTTGCGGAAAATACAGGATTTCGATATCCGTCCTCTTATCTATCTCAACCAGATCTTTCCAAAAACCCTCTCTATTAAAAGCAAGTGCTCGAATACGTTTACTGGAACTATCAACCGCCATTCTCCTTTTCCACATCCGAGAATTTACCTTTGTAGCTATTATCAAAAACCACCCGTTAATGAAATCGGCACGAATCATCGAGTTAAATCGCATCGTCATCTTGATTAATGTGTAAAAATGCCTAACAAGCCCAAACTGAATATTCAGCTTCGCCTTTAAATCTTTTATAAATTTATAAGAGCTTGAAAAACAATCATATACCGCTACAAGTATCATATTACCATTCATGCCTAACCTTTATTCTTTCGTCCAATAAAAACATTTTCAAATACTGCCGTAGCTATTTTAAAGTCTAACTGGTCGTCTATATCAAAATTTCTGAGTCTGCCAATCATAACAGGTATAAAACCTTTTGCCATTTGGTTTTTATATGCTTGCCAGCTGGAAAGCATCGATGGTTTTCCGGCAGAGGCAAGAAAAAAGGGGAAAGCTGTTGGCTTTCTATCTTGCCCACTCAAGCATAGCTTTTCCCAAGTTCAATGAGGAAGTGCACCACCAAGAAGGAGGTTATTCTTGGTGGTTATGGGAAACAATTACAAACAGTTGAATATTGAAGACACCATCAAAAAACGGGAATTCTAATTGTCGTTACACGGGAGTTTTAATTGTCGCTGAACACCTGGTAGCGGGAAGACGCATTTACTTTGTGCCATCAGTCAGGAACTATTACGGCAAAGAGGCAAACGAGTCTACTTTGCAAAATGTAGTCTTTTGGTGGAGACGCTTCTTATGGCTAAGCGTAATCTTAAGCTCGAAAAGCTTATCAAGCAGTTCTCGAAGTTCGATGCCTTGATAATCGATGATATCGGTTATGTACAACAAAATAGGGAGGAAATGGAGGGAAATTGGCCTAAAGTTAGTTGAAATTAAGGTATGACCTCACCTGCTAAGATATGTTTGAGAAAGAACAAAAAATAGCAGGGAGGTCAACATGGACAGAGTAAACGGAAAGAAGATTGATGGCAATAGTAGAATTGAAAG
>JAJRVD010000100.1 GCA_024277375.1 Candidatus Omnitrophota bacterium
AGTTGTGATGATCAGAGATCCCTTTTCATATCTTTTGGATATGATCTCAAAAAAATCATCTGCACTGTATCTAGGCAATTTCTTGAATCCCAACTCATCTAAAATCAAGAGATCGGGGGCAAGATAGTAGCTATTATCTGCCTTTGCGGCGTTCAGATTGTGTAACATCTCACTAACTGGGCTGAATAAGACCTTGTATCCCTTCAAAAGTGCCTGAATACCTATCGCTACAGATAAATGTGTTTTGCCTGTTCCGGGGTTGCCGATAAAAACTATATTTTTTCGCTCTTTGACGAAGCTGCATGTCAAACAATCATTGATGATCTTTTTATTGATCGATGGCTGGAACTCAAAATTAAAATCTTTAGCTGTCTTATGAGATGGCAGTTTTGCTTTAGCATAACGTTTCTTGTGACTATTATCCCGGCGATTGTTATATTCATCTTCCATTAATAGCTCCAGGAACTATTTATAAGCCAAGGATTTTTCTTGAGCGTATTCCAATCTTTCTTCAATCGAGTTATGTATTCCGGATAATTTAAAGTTTTTTAATCTTGCTTTAAGCGTATTCATGTTCAACCTCCTCAACGGTGAATTCTAAAGGCAATACATAACTGCCATTTGCGCAAATATTCTTTACGATTTGATATTTGTATACTTTGAACGCTAACGCTCTTTTGCATGCTAAATTTACGATATCCTTAGGATATTGTTTTAACAACGATAATATCCCGCGTATCGAACGCCCCCAATCTTTGGGCTGTCTCTCTACAATCGCAAGGAACAGCTGTTCTGCATAATTACCGATATCTGACATCTTTACTTGATATATCTCTTGATGTTCCGTGTCGGAGTGCATCTTGTATTTGGGATAATGACTCTTTATCGTGCTGAACAGACCTTCACCCAATAAGCGTGGATGCAATGCGATTTCTTTGTTGTTGTGATAAACCCTGAGTAGTGTTTTCGATAACTCGATCTCGACTTTCTTGCCGATGTATTCGAATGGCACAGAGTAGTAATTACGTTTTATGAATATGTGACAGTCATGGTATACTTTTCGGCTACCTCCTTCGATCATCTTGAAATCTTCCATGGGTAGACGCCGGAGACGTGATTTTTCTTCAGACTCGAATACCTCACGAGGGATTTTTCTTGTAGTGCCGTGTATCCTCACGTTACATGTCGTCTCCTGCCAATTGTATAACTGTCTATCCAAATCAGTTCCATTTGCAAACGTACGTCCGGCAAAAAAATTACCCTTCACATATTTTATCCCCGATTCTACCTTGCCTTTGTCGTTCGGGTGATATGTCCGACACGGAACAATTTGGAATCCGTAATGATCAGCAAAGTTCTTATACAATCGCTGATATACGGGTTCATAAAAGTTCGCGTTCAATATCGCCGCTTTTAAGTTGTCAATCCTCACGTATTCCGGTACACCTCCAAAATATTTAAACGCATCAAGATGACACTCAATGAACGTTTCCACTCTCTGGTTATAGACTTTTTTATAAAAATCTAGTCGTGAATAGCTCATCTTCATATTAAATACCCAGGTTTTTCTTCTTTTGCCGGTATCATCTAGCGTGTATCCCGCATATCCAAAATCTACCTGCGCTTCTTCTCCGGGTTTTGTGTGTATCCTTGTGAAGATGTTTTTTCGCTTTTTGATATTTCCAACATATCGTTTAACCGTAGGGTAGGCTCCCGGGATGCCTAAAGCAGCCAACTCCTCGTGTATCCGAACCGCACTGAGTCCTTTTTCAATAAGTTCTAAGATCTTTTCCTTGTGGGGATCAAGTAAACAGGGATGAGGTTTTTTCTCAGGCCACGATTGACCAGTTTCGAGTTTGTTGATTACTTTCGATATGGTTTTCCAGTCATGTTTCGTTGCCCGGCTGATCTCACTCTTGTTTAATCCCTTTTTCCATAATGTTTGTATTGTCGTATACATAGATTTTCCTAGCATTTGACCACCTCCTGATGCGTTATATTCGCATCAAGAAGCAGAGTTATCAACAGTTTACTACTTATCCACAAAGAAAGAAAAAGTAGCAAAAAGAAAGAAACACTACTACTGCTACTAGTCTTTCACTATGGAAAAATCTTGATCGCTAGGTATGGAATTAATTATATCGTTGAGGCTCCCCGACAACTCCACCAACGCAACAAACTCTATGTTTGCTTCTACACTCCTCATCCTGTTATATTTGTTTATACGAGACATCCGAACAAAAAGGGCTTCACTCTTACTGAGATCATGATCGTGGTCTGCATAATAGGCGTGATCATTCTTGTGGCCGTGCCCAATTTCATGAATTCAAGAGAAAGAGCACACCTGAATATTTGCCGCGCTCAACAGAAGAATATCGATGACATGAAAGCTATGTGGGCTATAGTCGAAGTACAGCCCCGCTCATCGCTCCCTGCCTGGGATGATCTTATACCCGATTACTTAAAAAAAATACCGGTTTGTCCTGATGCCGGAACCTACACAATAGGAGATATTGACACCAACGCCACTTGTGATGTAGTGGGCCATTAGGCGGCAAAAACTACTCTTGTCCGATCAAGTCCGTTTTTTGCTTCCTCGTTAAATTCTTAATTTCATATTCTCTTCTGAGGGCCCTGTTTTTGGATGGATGTGGTTCTGTATAGATCAGCTCTACAGGCACTCTTCCTCTTGTATATTTTGCGCCTTTTCTGGAATTATGAGCCTTCAAACGCGCCTCTACGTCTGGCGACGCACCGGTATAGAAGGTGTTATCAGAACATTTTATAATGTATACATACCACATGATGGTAGTATAGCATTGAAGAGCAAAAGAACCAAATACACGACCCCCCTGGTTGACAAAATAGAGACCCTATGCTACCATTTTAATCTAAAATCAATGATCGGATCGGTGGCCCCATCGTCTAGCCCGGTCTAGGACGCTAGATTCTCATTCTAGTAACACGGGTTCGAATCCCGTTGGGGCTACCATAAAAAGAAAGGGGACTGTCCCAAGCGAGCGAAGCGAGCGCGTGAACTGTCCCCTTTCTTTTTATGGGGATAGATCAAGCAATCTTCTGGGTGCCACAATGATCTATCCTTGCCTTCTCTCGCTTTTTGATTCCAAAAGTCACTCCATTTTTAGATACGTTTTTGGATCAAAACCCTCGTTCCGGCAATGCCCCAACGGGGACCCTTCGTCCCTCGCATATAGCTCGGGACTAGTGTTCCCGTTGAGTGGGACTCAGTTACAAAAACAAAGTACAAATATGAAAACAATCTCTAATTCTTATGTGCTCTAAACCCAATCCTTCTTTTCTTCGTCTTTTCTGCAGGAGTTAACAGCTGTTTTATAGTTCACGGCCGAGGAACACCGTTTCCGAGGTCATCCCGAGACCAGAGGGTCTCGGGGAAATTGATAATCGTATTTGCTCTCCATTTCTTCTATCTTACGCTTAATATCTTCATGCTTTAACAACATTTCTCTTAACTTGGTAAATGTTCTCATGATCTGAATATTAACATGTATGGCACGTTCACTATTAAGAACACTGGAAAGCATCGCAACTCCTTGTTCGGTAAATACAAGCGGCAATTTACGAGTTCCACCCCAACTTGAAGTCGCAAATTGCGACTTCAAGTTTTTAAACTCATCTTGTGTAAGTTTAAACATAAAATCTCTTGGAAATCGCGTGATATTTCTCTTTACCTGCTCATTGAGCCTTTTCGTGGACACTTTGTATCAAACTGCCAAATCCCTATCTAACATCACCTTTTTGCCCTTTATCATAAATATTTTCCCCTCAATATCCTCCGGTGAAATCAAACGACTTTCTTCTTCTTTTTGTCGAGTAGACATAATATGACTCTCCTTCTTAGTTTTCAACTTTGTAATGAGGAGAGTTTCAATGCCCCTCACAGAACCGGACTTGTGGCTTTCCCACATCCGGCTCTTCAGTTTACCTCACTTTACAGGTGACACGTAAAAACTGTGCACTATTTTCGGTTTTGGCAGCGGATAATGTTCAAGATATTTTGCAAACCTATCCCAGTTCATTTTCCGCTTCTGACTGCGTCGATTCATCCACTTCCTCACCATTTTTATGGTGAATTTATAGAACCTCACAATACCATCGTAATTCTCACTAACTCCGTAATACTGATAATGTCCTCGTCGCTGGACTCTCAGGATTTTCCACCAATCTTTGGTTTTAATCTGGTTCCTTATTGCCTTTAGCCACGTATTCATTTCTTTGCATTTCACAGTGTATTTCTTACGGCTCGTTTTGCGACTAATCTTGAAGTTGCCCTTTCTTGAGATGTCACAATAGTGAGTAAAACCCAAAAACTCGAACGTATTGGCTCGACGGCTCTGTACCTTGGCGTTTTCCTGTTCAAATCGTCCGAAACTTATGTTCCGACTTTTTGCCGGATGTATTTCCAGACCATACTTATTGAACCGGTTTTTCAACCCTTGCTTTATACGCCTCGTGTCATCCGCGTATCGGACCACACAGACAAAATCGTCCGCATATCGGACAATTTCACAGAACCCTCTCACATGGCTTTTAACTGTCGTTTCGAACCATGTATCCACCACATAGTGCAGTAAGATATTTGCCAACATCGGACTGAGTATACTTCCTTGCGGAGTTCCTTTATCCGTTATGACCAGTTCACCATCATCAATATAACCAGCTTTAAGGAATTTCTCTATCAAGTTCAATAGTGTCGTGTCATTTATCCTTATGCGAATAAATCCCATGAGTTTCTCATGCGACACATTATCGAAGAATCCCTTTATATCCGCTTCTACAATGTGATTTACCGGCTGGAACATTATCAAGTCATTTAATTCTTTTAATGCTTGATGACAGTTCCTCTCCGGACGAAAACCATATGAACAGTCCAGAAAATCCTGCTCATAAATGCTTTCAAGTATCCACGTGATTCCACGTTCTACTATCTTGCTCTCCAGATCCGGTATTCCCAGTGGACGTTTTTCCGTCTCGCTTTTTGGAATATATACTCGTCTGGTTGGTATCGGCTTGTATTTCTTTCGCTTCAACCTTGAGACTAGTTGCTCCAGATTTTCTTCCAGATTGTTGCCATATCCTTCCCAACTTACGTTGTCAACTCCTACTGCCTTATTCCTGTTCAGGCTTTTGTAGCAGTCCCGAAGATATTCCACGTCCAGTAAATGAGCAAGACTCGTAAACTGAAAGTCAGGGTCTCTTCGGGCATGACCGGTTATGAGAGATATTTTCTGCCATGTCTTCCCAATATCAGTGTATTGCATAACAAACCTCACCCCTCTGCGTTAAACTGCTGACCCCTTCGAGTGTTCCGCACTTCCCAAACTCGACAGGCATTACCCTGTCTACCCCTCTACTATGAGCCAGTCCGACTACCGAAGCGTCATATCCCCTCTTAGCTTTTTCAGCCCCTTGGAGACTTCCTTGTGGAACGCTTCGGTTCTCCCAAGTTCCAGTATGAACAATTCGTTTGCCCGCTACGGACTTAGACCTCGGCACGTCAGTTGTGCACTCACCTTTAACGCACGCACTGCTATTGGTTTCCAGAATATGAAATCCTTGACCCAATGCATTATGGAGTATTTCGGGGCTCGATACCTTCACTTTCGTTGTAGCTGACATACTTCCTTTCCCATGGCTTCGCACAATTCGTTACCTCCTTATACGCATGGTTCAGTTCCGTGCCGGTGGTTAACCGTTACACGTGCCGGATTGTCCGGCTTGCTTATACTAGCTTTGCTTGGCGCACTCATAGTTCCTCCTTTGGTGAACCAACCAACATACTCAATATCCTCTCTACCTCTGCCCTCAATGCAGCCGAGGTCAAAACACCCATGAATCTTTGCTTTTCCAAAAAATTCAATAGCGGAATACATCTACGGCACGCTTTTTCGGCCTCAACAATTACACCTTCGGCAATTCGCATAGAAATAGATACCGCTTCCTGTGCCAATAGCTCCGCTAATATCCCATCCTCACCGCCAACATCTTCGGTCAGGAATAACACCTTATCAGCGAACGAAATAGCCCTTTTATACACATCTGCATGCTCAAATATATATGGCATAAATTCTCCTTTTACTCCCGCCTAAATCCTATCCTTTTCTTCGGTTTAACCTCAGGAGTTACTAGCTGTTTTATAGCATCAAAAACAACCTTAAATTGATAATCGTATTTGCTTTCCATCTCTTCAATTTTCCTCTGCAAGTCTTTGTGTTTTAAAATAAATTCTCTAAGCTTAATAAACGTTATCATAATCTGAATATTAACCCGTATCGCTCTTTTGCTTTTTAATACACTAGATAGCATGGCAACTCCTTGCTCCGTAAAAGCATACGGCAGACTTGATGAATATTTCAATGGTTTGAACCGGTCACAAACTGTGACCAGCTCACTGGTTTCGTTTTTGGTTAATTGAAATATAAAAATATCCGGAAATCGATCTTTATTGCGTTTGACCGCTTGATTAAGAGCTTTAGTTGACACTTTATACAATCGCGCCAGATCCCTATCCAACATCACTTTCTTGCCTCTGATCAAAATTATTTTCTTCTCAATATCCTCCTGCACAATCGCATTCTTCCCCATAATTCCCTCCTTTAATAAAAATAAGGCTTAGGGTTCTGCAAAATGAAACTTTCGTCATTCAGACTGTGTCGTAATTTGTTTCGCGGATGACCGCATACAACATATTGTAGGGGTTCGATTTATCGAACCCGATATAACGGGCTTGATGAATCAAGCCCCTACATTATGACACAGTCTGATAAAAAACAGCGTTTTGCAGAAGTCTAAAAAATAATGCTCTGTAAATTTTGCTTCGCGACTTTAACTCCCCCCTCACCAGTATAAGACACTTTTTTTGGGTAAATACATTCAAAAAACTTAAAAAATCCAATTTCACGCTGGGCGTGGCACACTAGGCGTGAAATTGGATACATTTGGCTTGACTTAAAGGCCTTCGTAAAATACAATAGTGCAGTTATATCTTTATCTACCTCGTGCGCGAGTGGCGGAACGGCAGACGCACCAGCTTGAGGGGCTGGCGGGAGTAATCCTGTGCGAGTTCAAATCTCGCCTCGCGCACCATATTTTCTTTCAGAAAATATGGTTGCAAGGCCTTCGGCCTTGCACAATCTCAAAAGTTTTTATCTGTAAAAAGTCAACTCCCTATCAACCCGGTTTTTCCATCTAAAACCTTCCTCAATTGTTTGCGCGAGGCGAGGATCCTTCGTCGGAACCTTTGGTTCCTCCTTGGTTTCTCGCCTTCTTACATTTCTTTGCTTTATAAAATTTGTATTAAAAATCGTCATCCCCGCTTTCCAGGCTGTGTCATAAGTCGTTTTGCGGATGACCGCATACACCATATTATATCGGGTTCGATTCATCGAACCCGATATAACGGGCTTGATGAATCAAGCCCCTACATTATGACACAGCCTGGAAAGCGGGGATCACATAAGAATAACAATGACCAAGACATATGACCCTCTTTACAACAAAAAAAGGGGCTGCCATTTAGACAGTCCCTTTTAAAATATACGTTTCCTCTACTATTACTATATCCTAAACGCTAAACTTTACGGAAATGATATCCCCATCCTGTACTATGTACTCTTTCCCTTCCAAACGAAACTTGCCGGCTGTTTTTACTTCTCGCTCGCTTCCGGCACCTTTAAGATCATCATAAGAAAAAACCTCTGCCCGGATAAACCCTCTTTCCAAATCAGAGTGTATCTTTCCCGCGGCTGTTACAGCGGGAGTTCCTTTATTGATCGTCCAGGCCCGGACTTCATCTTCACCTACTGTAAAGAACGCGATAAGACCCAGGGTGTCGTAAGCCCCCCTAATGAATGTGTTCAGCGATAATTCTTTGATCCCGAGTTCTTCCAGAAACACTTCCCGATCACCCTCTTCCAATTGCCTTATCTCCATTTCTATATTGGCGCACATCGGCATACTATTGGGTATCTCTTTGATATATTTTGCAACCTCTTTCGACTGCAGGGCATCATCAGAAACATTCAAAAGTGTAAGATATGGCTTTAAGGTAAGGAATTGAAATGACCGTATGGTTTTTTCTTCCTGGGCGGTTAGTTCCGCTTCAGAGGCCGGAAGCTCGTTTTCAAGCTTTTTCATTACTTTCTCAAGGGCATCGAGTTCTATTTTTTCTTCGGGCAGAGCAATCCCCTTGGAGACTGACTTTGAGAGTCTCTCTATTCTTTTCTCGGCTATAGCCATATCGGCCAAAATGAGTCCCACCTTAATTTGTTCAAAATCTCTAGAAGGATCATTGTCTCCCAGGGAATGGATAACATTGGGATTATCAAATGCTCGTATTACGAACGTTAGCGCCTCGACTTCACGTGCGGCCGCTATAACTTTTGGATCGGAAGAATCGTTGATCCCACCCGGAATATCCACAAATTCTATATCCGCGTATACCGTCTTTTTGGGTTTATAAAGATCCGTTAGCCAATCAATTCTCTCATCCGGCACTTTTACTACCGCGAGATTAGCCTCAATTTTACCAAACGAACCTACCTCTTTATCCGCGCCGGTCAAAGCGTTAAAAACGGTTGTCTTCCCGGATTGCTCTAACCCAATTATTCCTATTTTCATATGCTACCTTAAGGTCTTTTCTGTTACGAAAATTCGACCGAATTTATTTACTTTTAGCTTCACAAAATGGTTCCCCACCTGGATCTCACCTTTTCTCTCAAACAAACTCTTTTAAATGGGCACCTTAACTATTTCTTTTGTCTCCCGGCCATTGTTCCGAAATTTTGTAAATTTTTCAATAAATATAGCATTCTCCTCTATCCCTCTAAAACTGTACCTTACAGCCAGATCCTTCTCAGAATTCGTTATATAATGGCGTATCATCCCTCCACCAATAGCTACAGGCGCGTCAGTAACAATAAAAAATTCTTCATGTTGACCGAACGCAAGAGAAGAAACAAAACAAAATAAAATAATGACCTGCAATATTCTTTTAAGCGTCACTTGTGTCCTTCTTTCTGACTATTCTTTTGAATTGTTTTTTAGCGTTTGTAAATATTATTTTTTCCCAGTCAGAGTATACCTCATCAACAGCGCCTTCAATCGAACTAGATGCTGTTCTAATGAGCTCACGATTGGACATAAAACTGTATCGTTCATTTTCCTTCCAGACACACACCACATGATGAGTATTCAGGCCTTCAAATTTTACGATAATAATCTCGCTATCAAGCCCTCTTTCTTTCAACAACGCTTGGCTTAATATGGCAAAATCCTCACAATCGCCCATCCTGGAGCCTATAGTTTCATCGACCGTCTGCCAGCTGTCAGGCATTTCCGCCCATACATAGGTAAATTCATCTGTGAACCATTGCGCTATCTGGCGGGGTGTATTGACGTCCCGGGGTACGCCGCCAACACCAGGTGCCTCCGCGAAACAGAGTCCAGATAATGTTGACAGGACAAAGAAGAAAAATGTCCCTTTTGTGATGAATTTTATGATATATGCTCTAATGATCTCTTCCTCCCAGGAAGAAACTCCCTTTTGTTTACATTATTATAATATATACCGACGGAGTTGTACAGAATAATCTGAAATCGGGTTATTTCGAAAACACTGAGTGCATTTGGTCCAATAACGTGCTTATTTTCCCTTGCGGCTCGCCTCGCATCTCCATAGATACTATCTTCAATGCTTCCGCAACGGGTATTTTTAAATTCTTCGGGTCCTTATAGAATCCATCAAGTTTCCTTGATAAAGTGCCATAAGTCTGGCTCTCAAAATATACACCTTTGCTTTTTTAGAGGTCAATTGTCCGGGCCCCCTCGCAAATTCCTCTAACTAACCCGATCTTGGCCATCATTCCAAGGTAAGGCTCACCATGATCTATCAATCGGGTCAAACCACGCCATTCTTCTCCTGTGAATCTCTTATCTTCTCTCCTGTTGATCTCATCACTCCGCAACACGCTTCCACTTGTAGCGTATTTTGCCCCAAGTTGTTTACTTCTTTCGTAACTTCGCAAACTTTCTGCCCAAATAAATATTGTTCCACTCGACAGAACAATTAAACATATTAAGGATATGAATGTTCTCCTGATCCTCACAATTCGATCCGTTCTATCTCGTTAAGTGGCAACCGGACAGTAAAGGTTGTCCCTTCGCCCTCCTGGCTTTCGACATTGATCTCCCCGGAATGCCGTCTTACTATCTCAAAAACTATGGTAAGCCCCAAACCGAGACCTTTCCCTGACTTTTTTGTTGAAAAGAACGGATCCGAGATCTTGTCTATGTGCTCATGTTTTATTCCGCGTCCGGTATCGGATATTACGATTTCAAGAAAATCCTTCGCGCCAGTGAGAGATGTTTTTATGGTAAGCTTGCCTTTTTCAGTTACAGATTCAAGAGAGTTCAGTATCAAGGCCACAAAGGCCTCTTCCAACTGATTCTTATCCGCCGAGATAACAGGCAGGTCTTCATCCATCAACCTTTCGATCTCCATTTTAGAATACCTTATCAGAGGCCATGTCAGGCTTAGCGCGTTTTCGATCGTCTCATTAATATTTGTCCGGACATATTTAGGTTTCGGCTTCTGAGAAAACTTAGCGAAACGTTCTAACAGATCCATGCTCTTCTCTTCAAGCCTGGCAATACTTTTCAGCATTTCATTTTCAACACTTCCTTTCTCAGCCTTATCCAACAGTATCTCAACGTATCCCTTTACACTTGCCAGGCTGTTCAATATGTCATGCGCCGCGTTACTTACCAGGTATCCGGTTGCCAGGAACTTATGTGTTTGCTTTAACGTTTCTTCCTGTCGCTTTCTTTCAAGCTGCTTTATAACCCTTGATGTCCACGCGCTAAAACATCCGAAAGCGAAGAAAAATGTTACATTCCCTATAAGCAAACTAAGCATTTGCGCAGTAGGGATCTTCTGCTCATAAAACGATACGAACGGTAATACTCCCGTATGTTCACCTATCACGATCAAAGAAAAGAGAACTGACGAGGCAACCACGGCAAAGGTAACGGCCTTAACGCTGGAAACAACTCCGGCCCAGAGTATAACCGCGTAAAAAGCTATGCTGATAAGAGGAGCCTCCAGGCCGCCCATATAGTGCATGATCCACGAAATAGCTATGACATCGATCATCATCTGATAATATTGAAACCTCTCAATATTGACCTTCTTGAGGATAAAATCATATGGCTGGTTTAAGAGAGCTTCTACAAATATCAGCGTTATGAATAAACCGTTAAGGTAGGCATATCCCCCGACCAGTTTCATCAGCCAGAGAAAAAACAAAAGGATGGTAAAAGATATAAACCGGATCTTTCCGGCTAGCTTGTATTTATTTATCAGCTCTTTTTGAATGTTATTGTAGCCCATATCATCACTTTCTTATTTACCACATATTGTACCATAAAAAATAGGGACGGAGCTTTTTTAAAAGGGCTCCGTCCCTATTTTGTGCTATAAACTCTGTTTTCCTCCTTTTGTTTATTTATTATTTAGGGTTCCGCAAAACGCTGTTTTTTCAATCAGACTGTGTCGTAATGTAGGGGCTTGATTCATCAAGCCCGTTATATCGGGTTCGATAAATCGAACCCCTACAATATGTTGTATGCGTCCATCCGCAAAACAAATTACGACACAGCCCGAATGACGAGAATTCCATTTTGCAGAACTCTATTATTTATTATTAGCAAACATTTCAGCCTCCGGCCCTGCCATCTGGTCGCTAAAGAGAGGGTCACTAGCCTGCGTCTGCGCTTGTTGCAATATATCCATACGCTGAAGCACTTCCGGATCTAATTCTTTTTCCACCGGTGGGGACAAAACCTTTACTGTTGAGTCAACAATATCTATGTTCATAATATAATTGGGTTCGGCAAATTCCACAGATCCTGTATCCGTCAACTGGCTTATAGCCTCTTCAACACTACACTCTGCAGGATCGAAACTTAGTACATATATACCCGAACGGTCATTATATTCTTTCACACTAAATCCCAGGCTATCTATAACCCCTCCTATCTCTTCTTCTGTTACGTCAGAGGTGAACTTAACCAGAACATCATCCGGCACATATTCCGGAGCCTCTTTCCCCGGGTTTGGCAGGCTCTCTTCCCAGTCACGTCTTTCAATAAGGTCACCGTTTTCATCATATGTAAACACCACTCCGTTTGACCCGGGCCTCGCCTCCATCTCATCCTCAATCCTTTGAGCCATGCTACGCGGTTTATAACCGTATAGCTTATGCCCCTGACCATATACGTGATTATTAGCAGCCTCCGGAAGAATCGTAATAACCTGGTGTTCCAAAAACTCTCCACAAGGGCCACTGATAGGATCGTAATCAGCGTATGTAAAGATCGTAGTGATCGTGATCCATCCCCCATCAGGAGTGGCTTCATTTTGTATGTGCCTTACATTCAAAACGGTGCCATCCGCGTCATACGTCACTATGACAAGTTCTGTTACATTGCCATACACGTCTTCGCTGTGGATCTCTATATACTTGTTATCCATAACATTACCATTTTCGTCACGAACAATTTCGACTACCGTTTTTTCTGTAGATGAAATGGTTATTTCTCTGGTTTCGATAAGGTCGGTCAATACACCTTCAGGATCGAACCCTGCATAAAGCGAAACATTATACTGGATCATGTTACCTGCCTCATCAGTTTCCAGGGCTTCTATTCGCACTGTTTCGAACGGTTCCGCCATCTGCGGATCGTAAACAACTATAACCGCACTATCGATCTCTTTTTCGCTGGCTTCATCATACAGGTTATTTAAAGTCTGTACATACTCTTCCCATGAAGATCTTTGAAGACTTAAATCCGCTATCTGGAAATGAGCATGGATAAAAAGAAGATTTATCGCATGTTTGCCGTCAGCAAAAGTGGGAGTGTTTGGTAGTAGAGGGATTCAAGCATTAAAATAACTTTCAAAATCGGTTGCGTACAGCTTATATAAGTATGCCTGAGATGATAAACTTTCTAAAGCCTATCTTGCTAGATTTTTATATCCTAACGCTTCTATGGTGTTACCAGGAGTAATAGTTCAGTTCTCCGCAGAGAATCAGCCCGACACCGGTCATTCTGAGCGAGGGCACGAAGTGACCGAGTCGAAGAATCTGCTATGTCGTCGGCTTATTTTTAAGGAGGAGCAGCTAAAATTTCAGCAAATGGGTTTTTCCCGGCAGGCAGC
>JAJRVD010000101.1 GCA_024277375.1 Candidatus Omnitrophota bacterium
CCCATCGAGACAATTAAAGATCTATTGCTGCCTGCCGGGAAAAACCCATTTGCTGAAATTTTAGCTGCTCCTCCTTAAAAATAATCCGATGGTACAGCAGATTCTTCGACTCGGTCACTTCGTTCCCTCGCTCAGAATGACCGGTGTTGGGCTGATTCTCTGCGGAGAACTGAACTATTACAAATTAAATGTCACCCCGGCAGGGAACCGAGCAATAAATAACCTACTTTTTTAAAGACGGATTTTTTAGGCATTTAATTTAAAAGGGGACAGTCCACGCGCTTCGCTTGGTACTGTCCCCTTTTAAATTAAATGGCGTCCCCGAGAGGATTCGAACCTCTGACCTACGGCTTAGGAGGCAGTCGCTCTATCCAGCTGAGCTACGGGGACACAATATTCTTTTTGTTTTATTATTGACCCTACATTTTCGGGATGTCGGGTGTGTTCCGCGCGAGTTCGTAAAAATCGGAAAATGTTTCGATTTTTACGCATGTTTGAGCGCCGGAACATACCCGGCAGCCCAAAACAACCCTAAGAAGCGCTAACGCTTCATTCTCTTGCGCCGCTTTGCTCTCTTCGCAAGCTTATCTTTCGCGTCGTTTTCCTGCTCTTCCATCATAGCGCGCAGCTTCTGCATACACGATACTTCTATCTGCCTGACTCTTTCCCTGGTGATCCCGAAATGTTTGGCGGTATCCTTCAGTGTATGAGCGACTTCATCTTCTCCCAGGCCAAACCTGAGTTCCAATATTCTCTTTTCTCTATCGGTCATCTTCGCCAGGAGCCCTTCTATTCTTTCATGAAGAAGAAATTTTGAAAGTTCATCCACAGAGTTAACTATATTTTCGTCCTCTATCAGATCCATGAACTCAGAATCCCCCGACTCTCCTATGGGGGCATTCAAACTGGCGACATTTGATGCCATATGGCTCAATTGTCTCACCCGACCTACCGGCATTTTCATCTTCTTGGCAATATCACTCATCTGCGGTGTTCTTTTTAACTTCTGAAGAAGGTGCTTTTTAACTTTTTGATAACGCATAAGCATTTCCATAACATAAACAGGAATGCGAACTGTTTTCCCCTGATTAGCGACGGCTCTGGTAATATACTGTTTGATCCACCACGCCGCGTACGTACTAAAACGATAACCCTTATCAGGATCAAATTTCATAACGGCTTTCATGAGCCCCAGATTGCCTTCTTCGATAAGATCCAACATAGGCACCCCAAGGTAACTGTACTTTTTCGCGATATTTATAACAAGCCTCAGGTTGCTTTTTATCATTTTAAGGCGAGCTCTCTTATTTCCTTTCTTTACTTTCTGAGCGATCTCTTTTTCTTCTGCGGGAGTAAGAAGAGGCAAGTCACGTATGTCCTTCAGGTAAAGCTTTATTGCATCCATTGTCTTCCTTATGTTTGTGTAGGGGCACGGCACGGCGTGCCCCTACCTTTACAGATAGACGTTCTACAACTATCCCCGAACAGCAGACTGTGCCGCGGCAAGCCTGGCTATCGGAACACGGAATGGTGAACAGCTGACATAATCCATGTTTACCTTATAACAGAAATCAATAGAAGCAGGATCTCCGCCATGTTCGCCACAGATACCAACCTTAAGACCCGGTCTGGCTTTTCTTCCACGTTCTATACCTATCTTTATAAGCTCCCCTACACCTTCGGTATCAAGAGACTGGAACGGATCCCGTGGAAGCACTTCTTTGTCCAGGTACGGAACGAGAAATCCACCCATATCGTCACGGGAGAACCCATAACTCATCTGAGTAAGGTCATTTGTTCCGAACGAAAAGAATTCCGCGACTTTAGCTATCTTACCGGCGGTAAGCGCCGCACGCGGTATCTCTATCATGGTACCTACCATAACCGGAAGCTTTTTGAGCTTATATTTCGCCAGTACTTCCTTTCGTACGCGAGCTATGATAGCGTTCTGATCACTGATCTCTTTGTCCGTACCTACAACCGGTATCATTATCTCCGCGGCAACTTTCTTTTTAGCTTTTACAAGCTCTGCCGTCGCCTCAAATATAGCCCTTACCTGCATCTCGGTTATTTCAGGATATGTCACGCCAAGCCTTACTCCTCTGTGTCCCATCATAGGATTGCTTTCTTTAAGGAGAGCTATACGTTTTTCCATTGTAGGCATATCTATTTTAAGTTCCTTAGCCAACACTTTCTGCTGCTGCTTCTGATGAGGCACAAACTCATGAAGCGGCGGATCCAGAAGCCTGATAGTAACAGGCAATCCTACCATCGCTAAAAGCGTGCCTTTAACGTCTTTTTTAACGAACGGATACAACTCTTTTAGTGCCGCTGTTCGTTCTTTTACAGAACCGGAAAGTATCATCTTGCGCAGTTTTGAAAGAGGCTTGTCCGCGCCCTCTCCATAAAACATATGTTCCGTTCTAAAGAGACCGATACCTTCAGCGCCAAATGCGCGTGCTTTTTTAGCGTCAGCCGGCGTCTCCGCGTTTGTCCTTACCTTCATAGTCCGAAACGTATCACATATTTTCAGGTAAGCGTCAAGAAGCTTGTTCTCTTTGGCAGCGTCTATCGTAGGGAGCTTTCCGCTGTAGACAAGCCCGGTCGCGCCATTAAGCGATATCCAGTCGCCTTCTTTAAGTGTAATATTTCCGCACTTGACAGTTTTTTTCACGTAATCAACAGAGAGATCACAGCAACCTACAACACAGCATTTACCCCATCCACGCGCTACAAGCGCCGCGTGAGATGTCATTCCACCACGTGAAGTAAGAATAGCCGCGGATGCTCTCATGCCTTCAACATCTTCAGGATTAGTCTCTTCGCGTACGAGTATGACTGTTTTGCCTTTCTCATGCCATTTTACGGCTGTATCAGAATCATAAACTATCTGGCCTACAGCGCCACCAGGACCGGCAGGAAGACCTTTCGCGAAAGTTTTCGTCTTCTTCTCGGCAACCGGATCAATAATAGGATGAAGAAGTTCGTCCAACTGTTCGGGCCTGACTCTCAGAACAGCTTCTTTCTTTGTAATAAGCTTTGATCTGACCATGTCTACAGCCATCTTAACCGCGGCAGGACCGTTCCTCTTCCCCACGCGCGTCTGAAGAAGATACAATGTACCATCTTCGACCGTAAACTCGATATCCTGCATATCTTTATAATGCTTTTCGAGCTTATTCTGAATAGCGTCAAGTTGCTTATAGATCTTCGGCATAAACTGCGTAAGCATCAGTTCTGTCTTATTGGTATCACTCTGCGAATTCTTGTTTATCGGAGCCGGTGTCCTTGTCCCCGCGACAACGTCTTCACCTTGAGCGTTAATGAGGTACTCCCCATAGAAATTATTGTCACCGTTACCCGGATTACGCGTAAAAGCAACACCGGTCGCGGAAGTTTCGCCCATGTTACCAAAAACCATGGTCTGGACATTAACAGCCGTTCCCCAATCGTGAGGAATGTTCTCGATCTCACGATAAGCTATAGCTCTTTTACCGTTCCATGAAGTAAAAACAGCACTTATCCCGCCCCAAAGCTGTTTTTCGGCATCATCCGGGAAAGTTTTACCAAGCACCTGTTTTACCTTTTTCTTGTACTGTTCACACAAATTTTTAAGATCTTTAGCGCTAAGATCGGTGTCCATCTTTACGCCTCTCTTTTTCTTCGCGGCATCAAGAAGCCGTTCAAGCTGCTGACGAATACCTTTGCCTTCCGCGGGCTCTTTACTCAATGTTTTTTCCATAACGACATCGGAATACATGGTTATAAGACGTCTGTAAGCGTCATAAACGAACCGTTCGCTACCACTCTTTTTTATCAGACCCGGTATGGTTTTTGATGTTAGCCCAATATTGAGCACGGTTTCCATCATGCCCGGCATGGATTGCCTTGCGCCCGATCTTACGGAAAGGAGAAGCGGATTTTTCGGATCATTGAACTTCTTCCCCATTGCCTTCTCTACTTTCTTAAGGTTCTTAGAGACTTCCTCAGCCAAGCCTCTCGGGTACTTGTTATTGTTCTTGTAAAAGGCTGTACATACATCCGTTGTTATCGTAAAACCGGCAGGTACCGGTATACGTAACTTCGGGTGACCGGCCATCTCCGCCAGATTGGCGCCTTTTCCTCCTAAGAGATTTTTCATGCTGCTCTTACCATCGGCTTTACCTCCACCAAAAAAATACACGTTCTTTTTTACTTTTTTCTTACTCATTTTGCTCTCTCTCCTTCTTGTGTTTGTTGGGTTTTTTATAAACCTAAATTCTCGCGCATATACCCTTTGAGCTTTGAAGCGTCTATACGCTCCTGCTCCATTGTGTCTCTTTCCCGAACGGTAACCATACCGTCACTCAAAGAGTCAACATCTACAGTAACGCAGTAAGGTGTACCTATTTCATCCTGCCTGCGATAAAGCTTACCAATAGCGGCGGTATCATCGTATACCACTCGATAATTCCCGCTTATGTCATCTCGCAATTTATGTGCCATTTCCACTATCTCCGGATTCTTCTTCAGAAGCGGTAGGACTGCCGCCTTAATGGGCGCCAGACGTTTGTCGAGAGACAGATATACCCTTTTACGATCTTTAACCATCTCTGTCCTGTACGCGTCTATGAGGAACACAAGAAAAGCCCTGTCAACTCCGGCCGAGGGTTCTATAACATATGGGTGATACCTTTCTTCGGTAGCTGTATCGAAATACTTCAACCCTCCGCCGGATTCACACAACTCAGAATGTTTCTTAAGATCATAATCGGTCCTATTGGCTATGCCCTCAACTTCTGACCAACCCATAGGGAAAAGATATTCCACATCATGACACCTTTTAGCGTAATGGGCCAGTTCTTCTTTTTCGTGTTCACGTAGTCTTAAATTCTCTTTACGCACACCGAGCGAAGTATACCAATCGAGTCTCTCGTTAACCCAGTAATCATACCATTTCTCGTCTTCACCGGGTTTAACAAAAAACTCAAGCTCCATCTGTTCAAATTCGCGACTACGAAAAATAAAATTTCCCGTAGTTATTTCGTTACGAAAAGATTTTCCTATTTGAGCGATCCCGAACGGAGGTTTTTTTCTGGAAGATGTCTGGACATTGTCAAAATTAACAAAGATCCCCTGCGCGGTTTCAGGCCGGAGATAAACATCTACGGCATTGCCCTCGACTGAACCAACCTGTGTTTTGAACATGAGATTGAAGCTTTTAGGTTCTGTGAGACCACCACTACATTCAGGACATTCTTTACCTTTGAGCTTATCTATGCGGAATCTCTTCCTGCACTCCTTACAATCAACCATCAGATCAGCAAATGAACCCACGTGTCCTGACGCCTTCCAGACATCCGGATTCATCAAAATAGCCGCGTCAAGGCCCTCAACATCACGCCTGTCATAGACCATTCTTTTCCACCACTGGTCCTTAACGCATTTTTTCATCTCAACGCCAAGCGGACCATAGTCCCACACGCTTCCTATCCCCCCATATATTTCACTACTCTGAAAAATAAATCCTCTGCGCTTACAAAGGTTCGCTATCTCTTTTAACTCTACGTTCGTCGTCTTGTCATTATTCATTTTAAACAATTCCCGATTTTTCGAGACCCGCAAGGAACTTAAGCGACTTTACAGGTCTGTTAATGTGATAATGTAAGAAATTCCTCAGAACCTTTTCTGTCTGTACCCCTACTTCTCTACTGACCTTTACATGTACCGTTTTCTCTATAGAACTTGACTGTATCTTTCTCATAAATTTGACAGACCCCAGAGATATCTCTATTTCTCGATTACCGTTCCCGGCACACCCCCGACACAATAGGCCTCCCTGGTTAACACTAAAAAGGCTCGCCTCTTTTACCTCAGAACCGCATCTAGCACACACATCAAGCTGCGGGCTCAGGCCCAAAGCTCCCAGAAATTTTAGTTCGAATATTCTTCCAACACGTTTCGCGCTGTGGGTCCCTGCCAACATATCTAAGCTCTCAACAAGAACCTGATACAATGCTTCATTCGCGTCATAGTCTGCAGTGACAATATCTATCAATTCTATGAAATAATTGGCATATGTCAACCTTTCTATGCTTTTCCTTATCGGAAGGAAAAAATCTAAGGCTTCACACCGGGTTATCAGGTCCAATGAACTTTTGTTTTTTCTATAAAAGAGCACTTGGCTTTTCGCGAAAGGCTCGAAGTTACCGGCAAATTGAGGATAGGGTTTACTTATCCCCTTCATAACTCCTTTGATCTTCCCGAACTCTTTTGTGAAAACTACCAGGATATAGCTGGTCTCTCTCAATTCATACTTTCGGAGTATTATCCCTTCAGCCTTCAGTACCATACTAATTATTTACCTCTGGCGCTTCCGCCGACGGCATCACAGACCCGCCGGAAATAACGAACTTCATTCCTTCTTCGACACTCATTTTTAAAAATTGAATATTATCCCGGGGCACTATAAGGAACATGCCGCTTGTCGGGTTAGGAGTCGTCGGGACAAAAACATTTATACCGTTCTGCCCCATACATTCTTTTATCTCACCCTTTGAAGTCCCGGTCGTAAATCCCACTGAGTATATGCCCTTCCTGGGATACTCTATCAAAACGACTTGTTTAAATATAGTCTTACCCTGCCCCAGAAAAGCCGATGAGATCTGTTTGATAGCATTATAGACCTTCCCCAAGATCGGAAGTTTTATCAGCAACTTCTCTCCCCAGGAAAAAGCTCGTGTAACTATCAATACTTTTGTCATCCATCCTATCAATGAAACAACAAGAATGACAGCGATCAGTATGATACCTTTTGCCAGATATACTTCCTTACCCGCCATATCCATCGGACCAAAAATCTTCATTATGGGATTCAGCACCGCGTTATTCACCTGTAAAACCAAAAATTTTACAAGCACTATCGTAAGCGCCGTAGGCAAAAGCACTACTATACCGTTAACAAAACCGACCAAAACCTTATTCCATATTTTTCTTATCGCCATATTCCATTCCTCATTGTTATGACAATAGTTGGACCACAAGAACCGTTACCAGCGTTCCAAGTACGCTGCCTGCTATGATCTCCCAGAGTGTATGTATGCCGCTTACGATACGGCTCCTGGCAACAATAACAGCTAGAAAAAAAACCAGAACAGAAGCCAGAACATTTTCAGTGAACATGGATATGATAACCCATACCGAAAACGCGACGGCAGAATGTCCGCTTGGCATCCCGCCGCATAAAAGATTCTCTTCTTTTCGGATAATCTTAACAAAAAGCACCAGCCCCACAACTATCAAAAACACTATGAGCGTTATGCTCCACGGCGATTGCTTGATAAAAGAAAACGTCCCGGTCATATGCCAGTCTATGCGCTTGGCAAGCAATATGTATCCCACCACCATGGAATTCATAGCGCTGACAAACACCGCCCCTGCCGCTATATCTTTTATCAGCTTCACCTTTGGATCATATTCAGTGCTTATAAGGTCCGCGGAATACTCTATGGCGGTGTTCATCATCTCCGCCACAAGAACGAACGTTATCGCGAACAAAAGCGCCATGAACTCTATCGCGTTCAGGTTAAGATATACCCCCACTATAAGAACAAAAAATCCCGCCAGAAAATGCACCCGCATATTACGCTCTGCTTTAAGCGTATGAACTACACCCTCTAACGCGTTTTTCACGCTGCTGGAAAAACTACGATTATAAGTATTTTCTGATTTTTTGCAAAAATTCACTCTCTTTTCTCCTCATCCTCGCCTGTTCATTCTTGGTCGCGTCCTTATATCCCGACAGGTGAAGTATCCCGTGTATAACATAAAGTGCTACCTCTTCAGTAAAAGTTGCCCCATAAATTTTAGCGTTCTGATATGCCTTGTCCGAAGATATGGCTACATCCCCCAAGAACCCCATACTTTTTCCTTTTTCCTTTTTCCTTTTTCCTTGCATTTCCTCCCCGGGAGGAAATGCAATAACATCGGTTGCCGCGTCTATACCCAGGTATCTCCTGTTAATAGCCCTGATCTTCTGGTTGCTCACAAATACGATGTTCACTTCAGTATTGTTTTTTGAAAGAGCTTTAAGAGCAACGATCGCGATCTCCCCTATCTTCTCGAGATCAACTTTTCGTTTTCGGTTTTTGTTTTCTGAGTTTATTCTTATCGCCATTAGATATTTCTTCGACCGTTTTTTTGCCCTCTTCCGGATAACTTAATCGTGTATGAAAGATCCCCATCAGGACCCTCACAAAACTATCAACTATTTTTTGTATGTCTTTTAGCGTCAGATCACACCCTTCAAGTTGACCGTCAATGAACTTATTGTTAATGATCTTTTTCACAAGATTCCGGATGCTGGCCGGAGTCGGTTCATCAAGCGATCGGGATGAAGCTTCGACCGCGTCCGCCAGAAGCACAATAGCTCTTTCTTTTGTCGCCGGCCGTGGTCCGGGATAACGAAAGTTCGCTTCTTCGACTATCTCTCCTTCCGCGGCTTTCTCAAGAGCCTTTTGATAGAAGAACGCGATGAGACTGTCACCGTGATGCTGTGATATAAAATCAACGATAGTGCTGTTTAGATTATGTTTCTTCGCGGTCTCGACACCCTCTTTAACGTGTTTCGCGATAATAAGCGCGCTCATCTGCGGGGTAAGCTTTGAATGTTTGCTCCCGGCACCCATCTCGTTCTCGCTGAAATATTCCGCCTTCGAGACTTTCCCGATATCGTGGTAATAAGACCCGACGCGCGCCAAAAGACTGTTGGCTCCAACAGAGTCACATGCCGCTTCCGCCAGGTTACCCACCATCATACTATGATGATAGGTACCGGGAGCCTTAATAGCCAGCTCTTTTAAAAGCGGATGATTCAGGTCTGAAAGCTCCAGTAAGCTAATGTTCGTCGGCACATGAAAAAAGTGTTCAAAAACCGGCAAAAGCCCCATCACTATAAATCCTGATAAAACACCACTCGCGATGCCCCACATCCCATCCTTGATGAAAACGTTTACCGCCATGTCATTGATAAGACCTACGCAAACGATCCCCAGAAACTTCGCTACGCCGACAAAAAGCCCTGCCAAAAGTATATCCGTTCGGCGCCTTACGTCTTTAATGAGAAACATACCAACAACACTTCCGACTATCATTACAAGCGCTAATTCAATATTTCCACCGATAAGAAGCGCTATCAGAATACTCATGACCAGCGTACTCATAAAGGCTACACTAAATCCGACAAGAAGACATATCATCATTGCCATGCTTGCCATGGGAATAAAATAACTTGGCTGCGGCGATCGCATAATAAAATCGGCGATAAGTATGATAAAGAACATATTAAGGAGTGTGATCGCGATGTTTTTCGTATCTATGAGAAAATCCGAACCTCTCGAAAACATCATATTGATAAAAGCTATTCCGCTTAGAAGAGCGAACAAAAGAAGCACTCCGAACAGAAACTTTGGAGATTTTCCGGGCTGTAAAAAACGGCGCAACTGAGATAACTGAGCTATATGTCGCGCGTTCACCCTCTTTCCCTTCTCCACCATAAGTTCGTTCTTTTTTATTGTCCAATTACGATATACCGGAGGAACCTTTTTCCTGACTACTTCTTTTTCGGCCTCTGTTTTTTTTTCATCCAACTTCAGATTGGGCGAAAGATATTCGACAACAATTGATGTGACGGCGGCAGCGGTTTTTCTGTCTCCCTCAAATTGGCGACCGGCATAATCCTGCGCCATTTCTTTGACTCTTCGTCCCCTCAAAAGCTCGTTCGGTTTTCTGTAATTTTCACCATTAAGCGCTTTATCGACTATTGCGACTTTCTCAACACCAGCCTCATTTAACCACTTCAGGTCACCTTCGGAGATAATACCGATGACAAACGTTTTTTCAGATATATTGAATATCGCTTCTTTTGCCGCTTCCGGATCTTCATGGTCCAAAAGAACGCGGATGTTTTTATCCGAGATATCCTCTTCCAACAGGCTTTTTACTCCGGCAACTTTGTCTGACAAGGACACTTCAAGCTCGTTCTGCTCCTCGAGTAACTTGAAAAATTTTTCTATCTTTGATCTGCTTTCCTTCTCGGAAGCGAAATCTCGTAATAGAGAATAAGGGACTTCGCTCACAGCCGCCTGTCGCGCTTCGCTAGTTTTTTTCTCATCTATTTCCCACTGATAAACGAGATCATACGGCGCGTATATATCCTTGAGCGCAACGTCCCCTTCATGAATGCTCCGCTGGTATAGCTGCGGGCTCAAAAACATACTGGCAAGAGCCGCCACAATGAAAGCGACGATCAAAAGCACAGAGATCGTCTCGTGGCGCCCAAAAAACTCTTTGATCGTGTTTGTTCTATTCAACTTGTTCATAATGAAGATCTTCGGGAGCGTGCCTGTAATTTATTTAATATATCCATCTTCCTCAACTTCAACAATCTGCGCCTTCTGTACCTGTGGAGACTTCCTCTGCGAGGCTACCCTGGCCCGCGGTGTTTCATCCGCGTCAAGATCCCTACCACCCGGGAAAAAAGACGCCGGTAATTCTATATCGATCCCTATGAGTGTTCTTTCTTTCTTCATCCCTCCGGACGGCCTCGCCGGAGCTTTGCCGGACAAATATCCACGGTTTCCTTTCAACTCCTGATCTACTCTTTCCTTCTTGAAAGTGTAGATGTCTATCGCGAACGCTGAGACAGTACCGGCAAGAACAAAAATAGCAACTACTAACGAAAACAACTTCTTCATAATTTCTCCTTTTTAAGAGATCCTTCGACTCGGCCTTCGGCCTCGCTCAGGATGACGACTCTTCTTTTTTCTTACGCAACTTGATCCCCAGATCTCGCAACTGATCTTCATCAATAGCCGATGGAGCGTTTGTAAGAGGGCAAATTCCCCTCTGCGTCTTCGGGAACGGAATAACCTCACGAATAGAAGAATCCCTGGTAAATAACGTAACAAGCCTGTCCAGACCAAAAGCAACTCCGCCATGCGGCGGCGGTCCATACTGGAAAGCGTCCAAAAGAAATCCAAACTTACTTTCGTATTCGTCTTTTGTCAGGCCAAGCGCATCAAAGATCTTTTGCTGTATATCTTTTTTGTGTATCCTTATACTTCCCGAACCTATCTCACTGCCATTCAAAACAAGATCATATGATTTCGACCGTATCTTCTCAAACTCGCCATTATCCAGAAATTCTATATCTTCATCCTGAAATGAGGTGAAGGGGTGATGTTCGGAGGCCCACCTCTGTTCTTCTTTATTGAACTTGAAAAGCGGAAAATTCACTACCCATAAGAAATTGAACTTACTTTCGTCAATAAGGTTTTTCTCCCGGCCTATCTTAAGCCGCAAAGCACCCGTAGCCTCACAGGCAACATCCTTTGAATCAGCTACCATAAAGATCATGTCACCCGTTTTAGCGCCTGTCTTTTTCTTGAAGGACTCAAGTATCCCGGGAGTAAAAAATTTGGTTATAGGAGAGGTAAGCCCGTCCTCTTCTACTTTAAAATACGCCAACCCTTTTGCTCCGTATTCACCGACAAACGCGGTAAGACCGTCTATATCTTTACGACTTATCGCGGCATAACCCGGCGCCGCTATTGCCATTATCTTGCCGCCCGACGAAGCAACGCTGTTGAATATTTTGAATTCACAACCGGAAACATCCTCTGTCATGTCCTGGAGGAAGAGATCAAACCGCGTATCCGGTTTGTCACTGCCATACCTGGTAATGGCTTCTTCATAATCCATCCTCGGGAAAGGTATTTGCACCTTTGTGTCCAAAACTTCCTCAAAAAGTCCCTTAAATAAGCGTTCACAAACCGCCAGGACATCTTCCTGTTCCACAAAGGACATCTCCATGTCCAGCTGAGTAAATTCCGGCTGCCTGTCGGCGCGAAGATCCTCGTCACGGAAACAACGAACTATTTGAAAATACTTTTCCACCCCGGAGACCATAAGCAATTGTTTGAATATCTGAGGAGATTGAGGCAACGCGTAGAAGCTTCCCTGCTGAATTCTGGACGGAACGATATAATCCCGGGCACCTTCAGGCGTAGCCTTTGTAAGTATGGGGGTCTCAACCGAGATGAATTCTTCCTTGTATAGAAAATTAGTTATATACTTGTACACATCATGTTTTACACGAAGTTTTTTCTGCATCGGCGCACGTCTTAGATCAAGATACCGATATTTTAACCTGACCTCTTCAGACACCTTGAGCTCATCTTTTATCTCAAATGGAGGAGTTTCGGATTCGGAAAGCACCTCTATTTCGTCTATTTCGATCTCCACCTCACCGGTAGTTATCTTCTCGTTGATAGTACCTTCAGGCCGGGGTGAAACCGTACCCGACACCTTTACGCAGTATTCATTTCTAAGGTGATGCGCTTCTTGATGCGTCGACTTATTTTTCTCGGGATCAAAAACTATTTGTGTTATGCCATGTTTATCACGAAGATCCACAAAAACAATATCTCCATGATCCCTTCTTGAGGCAACCCACCCGCATAAAGTAACTTTTTCTGAAAAATTTTTGGCCGTAAGTTCGCCGCAATTATGTGTTCTTATCATTTTTTTCCTTTCTCCTGGCGTCCATCGCCCTGCCTAACTTTTTTACCACATCATCTATCGATAGCGCTTCCTGTTCTCCCGTCTCCATATCCTTTAAAACCACTTTTCCACTCTTTATTTCATCTTCACCTATTATGATCACGAACGCTCTTTTTTCTTTGTTTGCCTTACGCATTTGTCTTTTAAATGAACGTCCTGAAAGATCCGCGTTACATGCCACACCTTTTAGCCTCAACTCATTTACTGCCCGGAACGTCTCGGTATAACACTCTTCGTCTAGAGGCATAACCAAAACCCCCGGAGTATCCGATTTAAAATTGCTTCTATCAATCGCGAGAAGCAGCCTTTCCATTCCAAGGGCATACCCCGTAGCGCCTACGTCCGGTCCGCCCATCTGTTTTGTAAGATTATCGTATCTGCCTCCCGCGGCTATCGCGTCCTGCGCGCCAAGAGAAGAATGAACCACTTCGAATATCGTACCGGTATAATAGTCCAAACCCCTGACAAGATCTTCCTTCTCACAAAACGCCACACCCAAACCGGAAAGTATGTTTTTCAATAACTCGTAATCGCCAAGACAACCTTCACATAAATATTCCAAAATACCCTGAGCGTTTTCAACTACATCCTTACACTCTTTCTTTTTACAATCCAGTACTCTAAGCACATTTGTATGAGATCTTCTTTTACAATTATCACATAACCCCGAATCTTTTTTCTTCAAGTGATTCGCTAAAGCTTTTTTATAGTCTGTCCTGTCTTTAGTGCACCCTAAAGAATTGACCAGGATAGTAAACTCTTCAATCCCAAGTCTTGAGAGAAGCGCATTGAGACTACAGATGATCTCAGCGTCTATGTAGGGGTCCGATCCACCTATGATCTCAGCTCCGATCTGGTGAAACTGTCTTAGTCTTCCTTTTTGAGGCCGTTCCCCTCTGAACATGGCTCCGGAATAATACAATTTTGTAATGTCTTCCGTATTGTTCCATCCATGTTCTATGTATGCCCTGATGACCGAGGCCGTACCTTCCGGACGAAGAGAGATATTCTTACCTCCCCTGTCGAGAAAAGAATACATTTCTTTTTCGACTATATCGGTATCCTCTCCGATACTCCGGGTGAAAACCTCTGTCGATTCTAAAAGGGGCGTACGGATCTCTTTGTACCCGAAGATCTTGAATACTTCCCGCGCGACATTCTCGATCCAACGCATTGCTGCCGCGTCTTCGGAAAGAATATCGGGCATCCCCCTAAGTGATCTGTATTGGGGTTTAGGGGTCATAATTCTGACTTCTGTTTTCTAACTTCTGTCTTCTGCACCTTATTTAACCTCTACGTCCATTTTCATTTTCATTCCAGCTTTGAAAGAGACCACTTTTTTGTCCGGGATCGAAACGCTCTCGCCTGTTCTGGGGTTGCGCCCCTGACGGCCTTTGCGAGTCTTGACCTTAAAAATACCGAAATTTCTAAGTTCAACTTTGTCTCCGCCACTCAGGCTATCGGTGATAATATCAAATGTCCTTTGTACCACCTTTTTGACATCGACCTGTTTAAAACCGGTGTCTTCTGAAATTTTCATTATGATATCTTTCTTAGTCATATATCCTCCTTTTGAGGTAGGGGCACGGCATGCCGTGCCCCTACGTTATTGTGAATGCGCTATCAATAAGTCGTTATGCTAACATGAGTTATGGTCTATGTCAACAACGAAAACCTTATTTTGTCAGAAATTTCACATTCCCTTCGCCGACGACCATTTCCATTTCATTTATAAGCTCATCCGAGGGAGAAACCATCATATTTTTGTCGGTTGAAAGCCTTATTTTCCGGCCTTCAGGCGAGATCAGATCTATAAATACGGGGATGTTGCCTTTAAACCTTCCGGCAACGTTCTTAACCCTTCTCATCATCATTTCTTCAAGCCCCGTAGTCGACAATTTTACCAGAACGGACTTCGTGAACATCTCTTTAACTTTCTCAAGCAACATAATATCTTCCGCGATGATCTTAGGCTCTTCTTCTCTCCGATTCAAACGCCCATGAACATAAACAAGGTTATCTTCTTTCACCAGCTCTAAAACTTTTCTGTAAGTCTTAGGAAAAACTAATACTTCGATAAAGTTATCAAGATCCTCAAGAGCGACTATAGCCATTTTTTCCGCCCTTTTGCGAGTAACCGTTATCTTTGCCTTGTTTATCAGTCCCCCTATAAGTACCTCCTGCCCGTCTGACATATTTGAAAGTTCACTGATCTTGCACGTAGAATACGCGTTAAGAAGCTTTTCAAACCTTGCCAGAGGATGCATTGTTATATAGAACCCCAGCATCGCTTTCTCATTGGCCAACAGTTCATGCTCGGGCCATTCGGGTATATCCGGTATTTCCTTAAAACTGTCACTGAAACCATCATCTTCCTCTGCCTCATCAAAAAAGGACATTTGTCCGGCATCCCGATCTTTGTTAGTGGTAGCGGCCATATCCAGGATCTTGTCCAGGACAGCCATCGCCTGAGATCGATATATGCCAGTTGAGTCAAAAGCCCCGCATTTTATCAGGGACTCTACGACCTTTCTGTTGACCGCTCTAAGGTCAACTTTACAGGCAAAGTCATACAACGATTCAAACAGGTTGTTTTCTTCCCGGTTCGTAATGATAGATTCGGCGGCGCCTGACCCTACATTTTTTACCGCCGAGAGTCCAAACCGGATATCTTTTCCCACAACCGTAAAATCCTTAAAGCTCTCGTTAACATCCGGAGGTAATATTTCGATACCCAACCTTAAAGATTCGGTTATGTAAGCTGATATTTTGTCCGTGTTATTTTTTTCGGTAGTAAGCAGCGCTGACATGAATTCGACCGGATAATTAGCTTTCAGATATGCCGTTCTGTAACTTATCATGGCATATGCGGCCGAATGCGACTTATTAAAACCGTATCCAGCGAAATACGCTATGAAATCCCATATCTTCTCCGCCGTTCCCCTGTCAACATTGTTCTTCTCCGCTCCCTCCAGAAATTTAACCCGTACTTTTGCCAAAGCTTCATGTATCTTTTTGCCCATGATCTTACGCACATTATCCGCCTCGGACATACTTAATCCGGCAAGGGTCGAAACTACCTGCATTACCTGCTCCTGAAACACGATGATCCCATACGTTTCTTTCAATATGGGTTCAAGTGACGGGTGATCGTATTTTACATCTATCTTTCCCTGTTTTCGTTTAATAAAGTCGTCCAGCATACCACTTCCCATCGGACCCGGACGATACAATGCCAAGATCGCTATGAGATCTTCGAACCTTTCGGGCTTGATCTTTCTCAGGAGATCACGCATCCCGCTTGACTCAAGTTGAAACACACCGGCGGTCTCGGCATTCACAAGCAACTCGAAGGTGGCCTTATTTTCCAGGGAAATGGTATCAATATCTATATCTTCTCCTCTGGTCCGCTTAACTATCTTCACCGTCTGATCAATAACGGTTAGAGTCTTAAGACCCAGAAAATCCATCTTCAACATTCCGATCTTATCAAGCGAGTTCATGGCGAAACCGGTGGTAATCTGATCGTCAGACGTTTTAAAAAGTGGTATACGCTGTTTAAGCGGTTTATCCGAGATAACGACACCCGCGGCATGTTTTCCCGCGTGACGATTTAATCCTTCGAGACGTTTTGATATATCTATCAGTTCACGTATCATGGGATCCTTATCATACCTGGCCTGAAATTCCGGCTCTATTTCCATCGCCTGCTCGAGTGTAATACCCGGGTCCGGTGGAACCAGTTTAGCGATCTTATCTACGTCAGCGTATGGTATTCCCATAACTCTACCCACATCCCTGAGAACACCTTTGGCCAGCATCGAACCAAAAGTTATTATCTGAGCTACATTCTCTTTGGAATATTTATTAACAACATAATCTATGATCTCGCCTCTTCTTTCAAAACAAAAATCTATGTCTATATCCGGCATGCTGACTCTTTCCGGATTAAGAAACCTTTCGAAAATAAGGCCATACTTAAGCGGATCTATATCCGTAATACCAAGGGCGTAGCTTATAATACTTCCCGCGGCGGATCCCCTCCCCGGACCGACAGATATGCCCTCCTCTCTAGCACGATTTATAAAATCCCACACGATCAAAAAATAACTGATATAACCACTGTCTTCAATGATCGTTAATTCATGCTTAACACGCGCGACGATCTCGTCGGTAATATCGCTATAGCGTTTCAGAATTCCTTCGTCAACAAGCCTCTCAAAGAACACCTTATTATCCTCTCCCCCGGGAGCTTCAAAATGAGGCAGATGCAATTCGTTAAAATCAATATTGAGCTGACACTTCTCCGCAATCTTAACGGTATTCGTTAGTGCTTCCGGAACATGCGCGAATGCTTTTTTCATTTCTTCCGGAGATTTAAAATACAGTTGATCTGTCTGGAATTTCATGCGGTTAGGATCGTCTATGGTCGTTTGCGTCTGGATGCAAAGAAGCGCATCATGAGCTTTATCGTCACCCTTTTCCAGATAATGCACATCACAGGTGGCTACCAACGGAAGTTTGGTCTCAGAGGCCAACTTTATCAGATCCTTGTTGAGACGATTCTGTTCTTCAAGATGATTATCCTGAAGCTCCAGGTAAAAATTATCTTTACCGAAAATGTCACTATACTCTAAAGCCGTTTTTTTTGCCTGTTCCCATTGATCAGATAATACAAAGTGAGGAACTTCTCCTTTAAGGCAGGCGGATAAAGCAATAAGTCCCTTGCTATGCCTGGCAAGCAATTCCTTGTCGACCCGGGGCTTATAATAAAAACCTTCAAGGTACCCCATAGACACCAATTCCATGAGATTCTTATACCCCGTCATATTTTTAGCGAGAAGAACAAGATGAAAACCCGCCCCCCTTATTCCATGGCTTGATTTATTGAACCGGCTTTCAGGCGCGACATACATTTCACAACCTATGATAGGCTTGATCCCCCGTGCCGTTGCTTTTTCATAAAACTCGATGGCGCCGAACATGTTCCCATGATCAGTGATCGCGCAGGCGGACATCTGGTATGTGTTTACAAGGTCAAGAAGTTCTCCAAGACGACAGGCGCCGTCAAGCAAACTGAACTGGGTGTGGACATGCAAATGCACAAAATCGAATTTAGTTTTGATCATAATAAGATTGTAGGAGCGTATCGCAATACGCCCCTGCAAATTCTGTGGTTAGCGCTATTTTTTCATACCGACACGCTGAGCGGTCTGGTAAACCTTGCCTTCAGTTTGTATCGAAGGCGCTATAGCCATGGTAACTTGCTGCATTTCAGATATGTCGCGAGCTCCAAGATTTCCCATGCTTGTAGCAAGAGCGCCCACGAGGTTCTGCGTGCCGTCATCTAGTCTGGCAGGTCCGTATATGATCTCTTCCAGAGTACTGGTTACCCCAACCTCTATCCTTGTGCCTCTGGGAAGAGAAGGATGAGGCATCGCCATTCCCCAATGAAAGCCCTTACCGGGCGCTTCCTTGGCTCTGGCAAAAGCATTACCAAGCATTACAGCATCAGCACCCGCGGCGAACGCTTTACAAATATCTCCACCGGTCGCCATACCGCCATCGGTAATTATCGGTACGTACCTGCCGGTTTTCTTAAAATAAAAATTCCTGGCCGCGGCACAATCACAAGTCGCGGTTATCTGCGGCATACCGATCCCCAAAACACCTCGAGAGGTACACGCCGTACCCGGACCGATACCTACAAAAATACCCTGACAACCTGTATCCATCAACTCAAGAGCTACGTTATAGTCTACACAATTCCCGAAAAGTACGGGAATCTTCATATCTTTTACAAATTCGTGGAGATCCAATGGTGTATATTCGCTTGATTCGTGATTTACACTGATAACCGTTGACTGTATGATGAAAATATCACAACCGGCATCCCTGGCGATAGGTACGAACTCGCCGGCAACCTGGGGATTACAGCTAACGATAGCGGGGACATTTGCCGCTTTTATTTCTTTGATCCTCTTAGTTATGAGCTCTTTCTTTATCGGCTCGGCATAAACTTCCTGTATAGCCTCGGTAGTTTTTCTGGCATCACAACTGATGATCTTTTTAACGGCTTTGGCCGGCTCTTCATAACGGGTGGCAACTCCTTCAAGGTGGAGCACCGCTACGCCGCCCATCTTTCCCATCGCTATGGCAAAATCAACATCGACAACACCATCCATAGAGGATGCCAGTATAGGCACCTGAAACTTGATCCCCCCAATTTCACAAGAAGTATCTACGTCGTTAGGATTTATAGTAAGATTCCCCGGGACTAAAGCAATTTCATCAAAACCATAACTTCGCCTGGCTTTTCTGTCAATACCAACCCACAAACCCATGTCTTCCTCCTAAGATTAATGTTTATCAGACTCATGCAAAACGCAGTTCTTTTGATCAGACTGTGTCATAATGCAGGGGCTTGATTTATAAAGCTCGTTATATCGGGTTCGATAAATCGAACCCCTACAATATGTTGTATGCGTCCATCCTCAAAACGAATTACGACACAACCCGAATGACGAAAGTTCCATTTTGCAGGACTCTTTAATGTTTATAAAAATATAGTAACAAGTAAGGGCGTATTGGTCACGCCCCTATATATTTGAAGTATGATACAAGAGAGTTTTGTATTTGTCAAGGGTGCTGTTCTTGCCCGTCTGAGACGGGATCTTCATTCTCGCCGCCACGCCACCGCATCCCCCCCATAACACCCTCCGCTACATTGGTAAGATGATCGCCTATCTTCTCCAAATTATCAACAAGATCCATAAAAACGATCCCGGCACGTACGTCACAATCCCCTCTATTCAAACGAGCTACATGTCCTTTCTTAAGGGCCACCTGAAATTGGTTGATCTTCTCTTCTCTTTCAAGGACACTTTTAGCTGTTTCCTGGTCATTATTTTTTAACGCCTCTTCTG
Source organism: Candidatus Omnitrophota bacterium (assembly GCA_024277375.1). Classification (GTDB taxonomy): domain Bacteria; phylum Omnitrophota; class Gorgyraeia; order Tantalellales; family Tantalellaceae; genus JAJRVD01. Next base: position 19,527 of record JAJRVD010000101.1, read on the forward strand.
TTTCTATCATCATACTGTTCAATTCATCCCACATCGAGTTCAACTCATTATTGGCATCATCGCTAAAGGAGAATTTCTTTTCTATTTTACGTTCCGTCAACTCAATAATGTTCTCTGAATGATCCCCTATCCTTTCAATATCATTCACGCTGTGGATCAAAACAGGGAGTTCTTCAGACTCTTCTTCGCTAAGATTTCTCTGCGCGAGATCAACAAGATATTGTGTTATTTCAGATTGAAGATTATCCACCGCGTCTTCCAATTCAGAAACAGGCTTGAGAACACTCATATCGCTACTCATAAACCCATTAACTGAAGTAGAAACGGATTTGCACGCCATACCCATCATACGAACAGTCTCATGGCGGGCCTGCTCCATAGCGATAGGCGGCGTATCCAGGAGATGTTTTTCCAGATATTGCGGTCCTCTATCAATATAACCTTTTGTCTTGGGGACGAGAAAAATACTCGCCTTCTCAAGAAAACCTATGAAGGGGAGAAAAACCACGGTGTTAATAACGTTAAAACAACTGTGAGCTACAGCGATGTAGAACATTACGTTTATGGAAGTTATTTTACCCGGGATCATAAACTCTATTCCTTTAGCAAACCACCCTGTATAGACAAAGACAAGCATATATGTCGCGCCGATGACATTAAAAAGCGTATGAGACATAGCGGCTCTCCTGGCAGGAAGCGTAGTCCCCATAGCCGCCAGCTGAGCCGTTATCGTAGTTCCTATATTGTCCCCGATTATGATCGGAATGGCGGCGGGGAAACTGATCAAACCGTTAAAAGCCATAATCTGGACAATAGCGATCGTAGCCGAGGAACTTTGAAGAAGCACGGTAAAGACCATCCCGACAAGCACGCCCAGCAAAGGGTTGTCACTAAAAGCAAGGAACATATCTTTAACGTGTTGACTTTTTCTCAACGGAACAAAAGCGTCTTTCATGTAATCAAGTCCGAGAAAAAGAATACCAAACCCCATAAGAACCTGGCCCCAGAATTTAGCATTTTTTGTCTTCGCGAAGGAACTCATCGCGAATCCAACACCAACCAGGGGCAATGCGTATTGACTAACTTTAAAAACCGACATGGAGGATACCAACCAAGCGGTAAAGGTTGTCCCTATGTTAGCGCCCATAACGACAGTAATGGCCTGCTTCAACGCGAGAAGACCGGCGTTCACAAACCCGACTACCATAACCGTAGTGGCGCTTGAGGATTGAATAAAACATGTAACGGCGGCACCGGTAAGAATACCAAGGACAGGAACCTTGGTCATCATCGAAAGGATATGTTTAAGACGTTCTCCGGCTATTTTCTTAAGACCATCCGACATGATCTTCATGCCGTAAAAGAAAAGCCCGAGACCCCCTATAAGCGTTAATACCAGCCCTGCATTCATAATCCACCCTTTTGTTTTCTGTTTGTTTTCTTATAAAATCAGGCACAGGGTAACATGAAGAGTAAAAGATGTCAAGGGCATATAGTAGTTACGTCCCTATTCTCACCGAACTGAAGTACCCTTTTAGCGCGGTCATAGCCGCTAAAGCGGCAAGATAACTCGTCTTCGGGTTGTCCGGCGAAGGTACGTTTTCCGTGCGCGTGTAAATCGTTCCGGCCTTACTTTTAATCTCAATTTCGTGAGAATTCTTCGTATATTCGGGAGAAACCACGATCTTCACTTTTGTTTCCCGGGGACCTACTCCCGCCAGAGAAAGAAGCGCGGAGACATTCACATTCTTAGGGAATCCTTTTATCGCGCCGGTAACATTCCCCTCGAACACAATAGTTTCTTCTCTTATCGCATGCACATCAATATTGTTTTCCACGAGATACGGCGCTCCCTCTATAGACCCGGGAGCCTTGCGTGTAGTTAAAGTTACACTCTCGAGACCCGCTATTTTAGAAGCTTTTAAACTGTCTACACCTGATATAGCGCCTGACGGCATTAGAACTTTTACGCCTTTTTCGCTCGCCTCATCCAAAAGATCCTCATTGCCGAGAACCCCTCCGATACTCATTATCATAACGTCTTTACCTTTTTCAACGGCCGATTTTAAAACGTCTTCCGCTACCGCGGGCGCGGCGGCTTCTATCACAAGATCGGCCTTATCGATAGCGTCACCGATGGACCTGGCAGCCGTCATCCCGGACACCTTTTCTAAAAGAGCGTCAAGCTTACAGCTATCGCTGTCACGCAGTATAATATCAGAGATAAATTCCGATAGATCACTTTTGGCGTATTCCGCGAGAGCTGAACCTATAGATCCGCATCCCACTATCGCGATCTTCTTCTGTTCCATTGATTATCTCCTTATTTAGCGTTTAGCAGGGCTCCTGCAAAATAGAATTTCGTCATTCGGGCTGTGTCGTAATTCATTTTGCAGATGGCCGCATACAACATACTGTAGGGGTTCGATTCATCGAACCCGATATAACGGGCTTGATGAATCAAGCCCCTACATTATGACACAGTCTGATTTAAAAAACAGCGTTTTGCATAAGTCTAAGCGTATAGCGTGTAGAAAACTGGCCCTTCCCTTCTTTCTCTGCAAGCTCTCTTAAACTATCCGCTGTTCACTACCCTGTAACTTCGATCATTTTTTCCAGCGTTTTCCGGGCCTTTCTGGCGATCTCTTCCTGAACTTCAATTTTATATACCATCTTTTCCAGACTTCTGGCAACCCATCCCAGTGTTGTAAGCTTCATGTTAGCGCAAATAAATTGATCCGTCGGAACGTAGAATTTCTTATCAGGATTTTCTTTTTTCATTTTGTATAAAATACCACTCTCTGTTCCGACAATAAATTCTTTTTTCGGACATTCGTTAACATATTTTACCATCGCCGCGGTACTACCTACATGATCGGCCAACTTAAGCACTTCCTTGCGGCACTCGGGATGAGCAATAAACTCCGCTTCCGGATAAAGTTCTTTCGCGTGCACAACCTCTTCATAGGTCAACCTCATATGCACAATACAGTACCCATCCCACAATATCAGTTCCTTTTCAGGAACATGTTCTCTGACAAAACGTCCCAGGTTCTTGTCCGGAACAAATAACACCTTTTCTTCTTTTAAAGATTTTACTATTTTGACAGCATTAGAGGACGTACAGCATATATCGCTCTCAGCCTTTACCGCGGCACTAGAGTTAACGTAACATACAACAGCCGCCTCCGGGTACTCGTCTTTTTTCTTACAGAGTTTTTCGACCGTTATCATGTCAGCCAAAGGACAACCCGCCTCCTCCACGGGAAGTAATACCGTCTTCTCGGGGCTCAGCATAGCGGCGCTTTCGGCCATAAATTTTACACCGCAAAAAACCACCACTTTTTCTCTGGCTTCCTTAACCTTACAAGCCAAAGCATAAGAGTCCCCGGTCATATCCGCTATATCTTGTATTTCGTCGCGCTGATAGTTATGAGCAACAATTAATGCTCCTCTTTCTTTCTTAAGCTCCAAGATCCTCTTCTTTAATTCTTCTTGATATTCCGCGTCAGATTCATTTTTATGCATCGTAATCTCCTATGATATTAGCTGTTGTTCCTTGCTGTTTGTTAGTTTCGGTTATTGTTTATTGGTGCTTAAGGCTTTTTATTGATATTTTTTGCTACTACATGCGTTTTGTTGGTTTGTTGCGCCAGGGGACTGTCCCAAGCGAACGAAGTGAGCGCGTGGACTGTCCCCGCTATTTTATCAGTATATTATCTATAAGCCTCGTCTTCCCGACAAAGGCCGCGATCGCTATAAAAGTGTCCGAGCCTACTTCTTCCACTGACCGCAAAGAATTCGCGTCTACAGTTTCTATGTAGTCTACCTCTATATCTTTACCCTCCGCCAGGATAGACTTCATTTTTTCTTTTATCAAAGCCGAAGAGTCCTCACCCCCTTTGATAAGTTTTTCCGCCTCGCTCAATGCCTCAAAAAGTTTCACAGCCTGAGCGCGTTCGCTTCCTGAAAGATACATATTTCGCGAACTCATCGCCAGACCGTCATTTTCTCTTATGATCGGCTCCACACATATTTCGATCGGCAGATCCAGATCTTTCACCATACGTTCTATAACAACCGTTTGTTGCGCGTCTTTTTGCCCGAAATAACTTTTATCCGGGATTGTTACATCAAATAGCTTAGCGACAACAGTCGCAACGCCGTCAAAGTGACCCGGTCGCGCCGCACCGCATAGAACTTCAGAGATAGAGTTATCCGCCTTCACTTCTATCGCACACCCGCCGGGATATATTTCATCTGCTTCCGGAAGAAAAAGAACATCTATATTTTCACCTTCAAGACGAAGTTTGTCACGCTCGATATCCCTGGGGTATTTATCAAAGTCTTCGAGGGGTCCAAACTGAGTAGGATTAACGAATATGCTTACGATTACAACGTCGCACTCTTTTCTTGCCGCCCTGACAAGGCTCAAATGCCCATCGTGAAGGTATCCCATTGTCGGGACAAACCCGATACTCTTCCCGTTCTGACTCGCTTTCCGCGAGTACTCTTTCATTCTGTTAACTGTTGTAATGATTTGCATTATATATGTTTATTACGTGAGGGGACTGTCCCAAGCGAACGAAGTGAACGCGGGGACTGTCCCCGACTTTTCATTGCGTTCATTGCGTTCTTCGCGTTTGTTGTGTTTGTGGCTATCACCGTTTCGTATAATTCCCGCACCGTCTTACCCAGCACAGGATGCGCAACCTCAGGAGCTATCTCCGCGAGTCCGCGCAAAACAAAGCATCTATCCTGCATCCCGGGATGCGGAATAACTAAATTTTCTTCGGACACAACAAGATCGTCATAAAACAATATATCAAGATCTATGACGCGGGGATGGTTCCGTTCGGAAGAAACACGGCCCATATATTTTTCTATTTCTTTCAAAGAACCCATCAAATGTTCCGGAGACAATTCCGTCTCAATTTTTACAACGCCATTCAGATAATTTTCCTGAGGCGGACCACCAACGGGTTTTGTCTCATACAAAGATGAGCGTTCTGCAATCTTGATACTATTGTTTTTCAAACGCTTTATCGCTTCTTCACAATTATGTTCCTTATTGCCTATGTTAGATCCTATTCCCAAATACACTATAGCCATGATCAACTGAAAAACGCTTTTTTAAGACGGTCTACGGCTTCAGAAAGCTTTTCTTTATCCACAGTAAGCGTCATGCGCACATACCCTTCGCCGCTTTCTCCGAACCCGTTACCCGGAGTCGCGATAATATCGGCTTTTTCAAGTATCGCTTTGGACATGGAAGTTGAATCATACCCTTCCAGAACAGGCGCCCATATGTAAAAAGTGGCGCGAGGCCTCGGCACGTCCCATCCTGCTTCTCTAAGACCATTCACCAGGACATCGCGTCTCTCGGTATAGATCTTATTCATCTTTTCTTTTATTGCTTCGGCATTCTTTAACGCCTCGATCGAGGCAACCTGTACAGCGGTGAATATACCTGAATCTATATTGGCTTTAACTTTCGCGAGACCGTTAAGCAACTCGGCATTACCCACAGCCATTGCCACCCTCCAACCGGTCATATTGAACGTCTTGGAAAGAGAATGAAATTCAATACCCACGTCTTTAGCGCCATTCACTTCAAGAAAACTTATGGGTTTATAGCCGTCAAACCCCATTTCGGTATACGCGACATCCGAACATACAATAATGTCATATTTCTTCGCGAACGCCACTACTTTTTCATAAAAAGCTTCATCGCATACGGCTCCCGTGGGATTGTTGGGATAATTTATGTGCATAAGTTTACATCTCCCGGCCACCTCCGGATCTATCACGTCCAAATCCGGCAAAAAAGAGTTCTCTTTTAAAAGCGGCATAAAATTAACTTTACCGCCTGCGAATATAACTCCTGAGTTGTACGGCGGATACCCCGGATTCGGCACAAGCGCTTCATCCCCCGGATTTATAAAGGCAAGCGGTACATGCGCGATTCCTTCCTTGGAACCTAAAAGAGGTAAAATTTCCGTATCAGGGTCCAGGTCCACGTCAAAACGCGACTTGTACCATTTTGCCATTTCACTTCGCAATTCACTAAGTCCTCTGTTCAGCGCGTATTGATGTGTAGACGGATCAAGAACCGCTTCCTGAAGTTTCTTGATAACAATATCAGGTGTCGGGGTATCAGGATCACCCACTCCCAGGTCTATGATCGGCCTGCCTTCATCTATGGCTTTCTGTTTTGCCTTATCGATCTCTTCAAAAAGATATGGCGGTAACTGTTTTAATCTATCCGCGTAATCAACTTTCATTTGTTTACTCCTTTCAACCCTAACACTTCCGCCATGGCATACAAACCCGGCCCTTTGCCCGACAAAAACTTCGCCGCCTTAATTGATCCGTCAGCGAAAACATCTCTACTTTTTGCGTCATGCCGGATCTCAATATTCTCAAACTCTCCATCAAAAACTATGCCATGGTTACCTATAACTTCGCCTTCCCTGAATGCTTCTACGGGTGCATCTATTCCTGAGGCTTCCTTAATCACTTTCGCTATCATTTTCGCGGTACCGCTGGGGGAATCTTTTTTATGAACATGGTGCGTCTCGTCTACCTTCATATTAAAGTCTCCTCCCAGAACACGAGCCGCCTCTCCAACAATATCAAACAAAAGGTTTACTCCCGGCGCCATATTAGGCGAATAAACTATAGGTATCACGCTTGACGCTTCTTTTATCTTCTCTTCTCCTGCGGCATCTATCCCCGTAGTTCCTATAACCATAGGGATCTTTTTGTCCCGGCATATTTCAACATGCTTCAAAGTGGGTTCTGGCAACGTAAACTCGATCACACAATCTAAGTCCGGAGACGCTTTCCCCAGATCTGAAGAGATCTCAACATCCCCCGCCCCTTCGACGACCTCGCTCAGGCTCTTTCCTACAGGGTCTGTACCTTCCTGCTCTGTGACAAAAGAGATCTCAACATCAGGATCACCTGCCGCAAGAGTCGCGATACGCCTGCCCATCTTCCCGCATACCCCGCTTATTCCCAGCTGTAACATAAGTCACCTCATTTTATATCGTAAAAATTGCAGGGGCACGGCACGCCGTGCCCCTACCCAGCGTCTCTAAACTAATCCGTACCTCTCAAGCACTCCTCTAAGTTTCCGCCTGTTTTCCTCTTCCATCTCACACAACGGCATTCGCCACTCTTCTTCAACCATACCCATCATGCTAAGTGCCGTTTTTACCGGCAGAGGATTGGTCTCAATGAACATCGAACAACAAAGGTCTATGATCTCGTAATGGATCTTCTTTGTAGTTTCATATTTCCCATCAAGAAATGACTGCGCCAAGTCATGCACCTTTCTCGGTATTATATTCCCTACTACGCTAACTATACCTTTAGCGCCTACCGACATAAAAGGAAGTGTCATCGAATCGTCGCCACTCATTACGGTAATGTCACAAAGCGATAAGATATCCACAACCTGTTGAACGCTGCCGGCAGCTTCTTTTATAGCGACAATATTGTCTATCTTTGAAAGCCGCGCTACCATGGAAGGAAGCATTGATACTCCGGTCCGGGATGGAACATTATACAGCATAATGGGAATATCCACTTCCCTGGCGATCGCCTCATAATGACGATATTGCCCTTCAGGAGTTGGTTTATTGTAATAAGGCGTAATAATGAGAGCCCCATCACTCCCGGCCTTTTTAGCGGCGGAGGTCAACTCTATCGCTTCAGCCGTACTGTTAGAACCGGTGCCCGCAAGCACGGGTATCCTTTTATCCGACATTTCTACGGCTATTTTTATAAGACGTTTTTGCTCCGCCATATTTAACGTTGCCGCCTCACCCGTACATCCACACGGCAAAATACCGTCGGTACCGTTGTCTATGTGAAACTCGATAAGTTGACGAAAAACCTTTTCGTCAACTTTACCATCTTTGAACGGTGTGACCAAAGCAACATAAGAACCTTTAAATTCCATTATTTTCTCCTTATTTATTTATATGAGTTTAGACTCACGCAAAACGATGTTTTATCAATCAGACTGTGTCATAATGTAGGGGCTTGATTCATCAAGCCCGTTACATCGGGTTCGATAAATCGAACCCCTACAATACATTGTATGCGACCATCCGCAAAACGAATTATGACACAGTCCGAATGACGAAAGTCCATTTTGCGGGACCCTTAGTTATGAGTTGGGAGTCGTGGGTTCACACACTGCGTTCGCTGGGAGTTAGGAGACCTTGACCTCCAAGTAACCCCGAAGCCACAACTTCAAACTGTCATACTATCCCCTCACATACTATTGACGCGGTGCCTTCCAGATACACCTCAGTTACCTTATCACCGGTTTTTTTATAATACACCTTTAACGACTCGCCGCTACGGGTTTGGATCTCTACGGGAGACACGACACGTTCCAGAAGCCCGAGAACTATGGCTGACGCCACCGAACCCGTACCACAAGCCAACGTCTCATCCTCTACCCCTCTCTCATACGTCCTTATCGCTGCAGTATGACCATTTACGTTTGATACAAAATTAGCGTTCGCGCCATCAGGAGCGAAAAGTGTATGTTCTCTTATTTTACGGCCTACTTCCCTGACCGGGTAAGATTCCAGATCATCGACCAAATGAACAACATGCGGCACTCCCGTATTCACACAGTGTACCTTTATCATATTCTGGCCTATCCCGAGA
>JAJRVD010000004.1 GCA_024277375.1 Candidatus Omnitrophota bacterium
GACACCGGTCATTCTGAGCGAGGGAACGAAGTGACCGAGTCGAAGAATCTGCTATGTCGTCGGCTTATTTTTAAGGAGGAGCAGCTAAAATTTCAGCAAATGGGTGTTTCCCGGCAGGCAGCAATAGATCTTTAATTGTCTCGATGGGATCCTTTTTATTTAATTTCGCTGTTTGCAGAATGCTCGTCACAACATCATGGACTTTAGCGCCTTTTTTTGATCTATTCCCAAAAGTTATTTTTCTCAATAACACATTCGGCAGGATCAAAGAAGGAATGACGCGAAAAAAAGTGAGCCCGAAAAAATAGATCATCTTTCCTTTGGAGGGGGCGGGTGGCACAATTGCTCCCTCATGAGGGCCATGAAAGAACTGATGCCGGAAGGCAGGGAGGAAGACTCCGTAATTGCGGCTCATTTGGTCCCGACAGTCGATAATGGAGGGCACGGTAGAGTTATGGTAGATGAGGCAAGGAGAAATGCCGGGATGTATGTTCCGATCTTCGGTGATTTTGCCGGGATCGTTAGCTGGCTGGTGGGGGAATGGGATAGTGATAATACATTCGCGGATGTTACAAAAAGAGGCGCGAAGATGGATTTGTTGTATGCAGAAAGGATTACAGGAGAAAGACTTTTGCCAGAGGTTATGGCCCGGATAAGGAAGATCGAAACTAAGATAGTAAGTGGCGAATACGAAAGACCAAAAGACTGGATCTTATTTGTTTCTAATATGATAAACTTGTCCAAATTGCTCGATGGAACCCTGATATCTCATGGGAAGCTCAGCTTGAAGAATGCAAGTGCTCAGAATCTTATCGGCTATGCGGCTATGCTTGATTCCGGTGTCAAAAAGACAGTAGATGCCGATGGTGCGTTGGTTGAAGCCACACTTGACAGAGAAAGGAATTTCGCGAACACTTTGTTTGACGCGTTTGGAATAAAGGGAGTTAAATTGCAGTTCCAAACTTATGATCAGGCATGCATTGTGGCTTTGTTGGAAGGTTGTGTGCTGAAGATCGGGGAAGATGCTTTGATGTTGAGACGTAAGGGAAATAAAGTCATTGCGACTCTGGTCAAAAAGGACGCGGCTGGAAGTTTGACCACAACGCCCCTTGAAGATACCGAAATGACAAAATCTGTCAGTGCCGGGCAAATGGAGTTTACGCTTAATGGGAAAACTATAGTGATAACAAAGGGAAGGGTTGAGAATTCTATTGAAGTGACGATAGACGAAGAGAGGATTATCCTGCGGGAGAGCAAAGAGGGCGAAACCACCATTACAGTGGGAGAAGAGAAACATTATGCGAGTTCAGACGCGTCGTGGACTACTATTCTCGTGGGAGGTAGTGACATAGATATCATGGGCAGAAGAATAGAGGGACAGTTCGCTATCGCCATGGAGGAGCATCTGTCCAGGATCGATAAAGTTTCCTTAAAAAAAATGGCCCCCAAAACGGATGGATCGAACAATATTGTTTATGATGAAGGAAAAGGTTGGATCACCTACGATGTTTCCGATGTAAATGCGGAGATAAGACCGACTGTGTGGGCTCGTGACTTTATACGAAAAACACAGAAAACAATTCGTTTTGATTCCGGTGGCGCTCTTACAACCCAGGTCGCGGCCTTATTGAACCGAGGCATTGTACAGGAACTGGTAAAGAGAAAGGATATACCGAAGGTATATATACCTCCATTGACGAGAGATGTTATTGTCTCGGGTTTGAGCCTAAAGGATATCATCCGGGTTATGGAAGATTCGATGAGGGAAGCGACAGGAGAAGAAGATATCAGCTTCGAACATTTATTCAGTCATATCGTTGTCCCCGAGGTACCGAAAACGATTCAGGACGAATATTTGAAGTGCATGAAAGCGAAAAGCGAGGGGTATCTCAATGAAAGTGGATTATCCGCAATGCAAGATGTGACTACTCTGGAGGAGATAAGAAACATTTTAAGTGTTCGTGAGAATCTAAATAAGGAAATAGCTTATTCCATATACGACGAAGATCCGGCTAAGGCAAAAGCCAAAATGAAAAAGATGTTGCCGGCTCCGCTTTTGTCTGTGACCCAAGAGGATCTTGACTATATAGAGCAAAAAGGGATCTCAGTTATAAATGTTAGTGACAAAAAGTTTTTTGGTATATGGGAAAATAAAATAGTTTATGAACCGAAAAACATGCGGGATCTGATCATATCTCTCGGCAATGTTAAGCCTCAGAATGCTCCTGTTGAGCTTGAGGTGCCAGTAGATGAGAGGGTAGAGAAAGACATGAATACGTTGCACCGGCTAAATATGGATCTTATCCCTCCCGTTGAAGAGGGTAAAATCCTCTGGCACGTGATCCCGATCGATCTTGTTCCGGAGTCGATAAGGAGTGAGTTTGTCTCTACGATAAATAAAATTGACCGGGATTATCCCGATCTCAGAGAGAAAATAAAAGTGGTAACGGATAGACAGGTTTTACATCAGGTGGTAAGCGAGTTGGCAGACGATTCAAATAATGTTGTAGGAGTGGCAGTGAAAGATGTTGATAGCTTGAAATGGCTTCCGGAAGGCGTGAAAGCGCTTGTTTTTGAAGGCGAACTTGGTGATTTCAGGCATTTGGAGGGGGTTTTAGCGGCATTACGAGCTTTGCAGAATAACAATGCCAGGGCGCTTATTGAGATTTATAGGATATTGACTGGCAGTGCCTTTTTGGGATATACGGCAGATGACATCCTTGCAAAGATTAACGATCCTGAGAAACTCGCTGATATTATAACTTTCGGACTAACTCCTGTAGAGATACCCGACGATGATTATCTTACGGAACTTAACGGCAGGCTATTAGAATTTATTTATGCTGCTTAATGTTTGAGAAATTATTTTTCGCGCTTGGCGATCCGGACGTTATCAATATAGATCGGACCTGAATAAGGGGTCTTTTTGTTGGACTCTATGCGCACGGCTATGTTTCTCACATCCGCTTTAAAGGTTTTATTCATAACTGTTCGTTTCCAATCATTGCTTTTTTCTGAAAGGTCCCCTGCTACGGTAGTCCATCTGCCGGGTTCAAGTTTTGTTCCGCGGATCATCTCTATGAAACGCCAATCTTCACTTACCGTAAGGATGATCTTGCCTCTGATGCCCGCCGGAGCGTTGGGGGGAAGGAAAACATCCACAAGTATGGTGTCATAACCGCTTATGTCTAGGTATTGCTGGATCCAGGCGATCGCCGCGGACCATTTTCCTCCGGGGAATTCGGCGTAAAGTTCAATGCTTCCGTTCCCATGGCTCGCGATGCCTTTTATGTTTCTGAAGAATGTAGCGACATGGTCGGGTTTATCGTAAGCCCATACAGGGATAGCCCAGCCTTCATCAGTGCCTTCAAAATCATAAAGCGTCTTTTCTTTTGTGAAAGTATATATTTGAGCGGGAGGCCTGAGTTTAGATAATTCTCCCAGGATAGCCGGGAGCATAGTGCCTATCGGCGGAGCTTTCAGCCTGGGTTTTTTCGTCTCAAGGGAGGCTTTGTTCAGAGTTTTTGGTGGCGTTACGTTGATGTTGAGCGAAAAACTTACGTGATTATGCGTTAAAAAGTATACCACGGACAGAACAAACAAGCTTAGAAGCACGATGACCACAATATCCAGAACAGGAATTTTAGTGTTTTTGAGGCGCTCTAATATTGTTTCTTTTTTTACACTACCTTTAGTCTGCGAATCTTTTGAAATATGTCCAAAATAAGTCCTGGACAATTCAAGATCTATGTCGTCTCGTTTTTCTTTAACCGGCATATCGTAAAACCCCTATATGTTGTATGGTATGCTACATGATACACAATTTCAGGCAAATTGTATAGTACTAATTTTCAGTGATAGTGTAACATATTGTGGGCACTTTCGAAGTGTCATCCTGAGCGAGGGCGAAGCCCGAGTCGAAGGATCTGGCATAAGGTCTTTGAAAAAATAAAAAAATGGCATACCCTAATGGTTGTTATTGTTGAAGTAAGAAC
>JAJRVD010000102.1 GCA_024277375.1 Candidatus Omnitrophota bacterium
GTGGGATTACTCAGCATTGCGGTACCTCCTTGTTATTTGTCTTTAAAAAATACTTTCTACCTCGTATGTTGTTATGTTTAATAATCGCTTCAGGTAAATTCCGGCGCAAACGCTGTTTATCCAGACCGGTTTTTAAAATTGAACTTACACTTTTATAACTGTAGCCTTTTATTATCAAAGCCCGCCTGCATGCCGTTTCCATCCGTTCAGGGGGATACGATTTACCCAATCTCAATATCCCCAGGCACGAACGGTAAGCCTGCGCCGGATGCTCCCGTACACTCATTATCGTCTCAACGAGTTCAGCTGTGTGTTCTCCTGTATTCTCAGCCCACTTTATCAGCCGCGAAGGACTCCATTCCGCATACTCTCGGTGGCTTTGTGGCATATGTTCTTTTACAGTCGTGTGTCGTCCTTTGGCATAACTTCTCAGATGACTCGCTATGCGCTTATTGTTATAAAATATTTCCACGATTTTTTCTGTATACCGTGCCTCAAGTTGTTTTTGTCTCATTTGGTAGGGAACACTGTAGTAATGTCCGTCTACCTCAACATGATAATCGATCCCAGCCTTAACTTTTTTCCATTCGGCATATTCGTATCGATTGATCGGTAACGGTAACAGTTCTTTCTTCTCCGCAGCCTCAAAACAACTTTTTCTTGTTCCCTCAAGCTTCTTGAACGGTTTGTTGTTCAATATCTCTAAAAGCTCATCTATCGCCGCGTTGAGATCACTCAAACTGAAAAATGTCCTGTTCCTGAGCGCCGCCAAGATCCATCTCTCAACTACCAATACCCCGGCTTCAACTTTCGCTTTATCCTTAGGCCTATTCGTTCTTGCCGGAACAATCACAGTGCCGTAATGTACCGCCATCTCGTGATATGTAGGATTTACATCCGGTTCATATCTGCACGTTTTCGATACCCCTGATTTTAGATTATCCGGTACCGTTATCCGGGTTACTCCTTTTTTCTTCATTTCTGTATGTATTTCCAGTCCGGTTCCGGCCGGATTCGTGTTTTTTCGGATTCACTTTCTTTTACCAGGAGACGTTTGAGCTCGGTATCATCCATTTGTACTATCTGCTCGTATCTTAGCGACAATTCTTTCGCTCTTCTGAGATATTTTCCCGCTGTTTTGTGCGCTATAGAGCAATTCCGGGATATCTCCCGCAAGCACTTACCCTTTTGAAGCCCTAAGCGCAGTATTTCCCTGATCTTACGCATACTTAACCCCCATTGTTTTTTCTTCCTTGCCATTGGCTACCCTCCTTGATTTGATCTTAAAGAAGATAACCATGTTAATGGTTACATGCCAATTAGCAAGAATTCTGTTATGCGTCGATTTGCTCAGATCAGGTGGGGACAAGTTACCGGAATTGCTGGGGACGAGTGTCCGGAATACGCATATATATATTAACGCGAACCTTTATTTATTCCCGGTACCTGTACATTTCCGTGATCCCTTTTAGCGTTATTTTATCCACAATGATCGTTGAAAGCTTTAGATCCGTCACTTCATCTCGTCAGACACGTACCGCGGCATGTCCTAAATGGGTCAACTTCATAACGCTATTAATTCTGACCGGACTCTTAACCTCTCTCCTGACGCATTCTCCGCTTGTGAGGGCATATAGATCATGGGAAGACCGCGAAAAAGTGGTCTCCGTTGTCCTCAATGAGATCTCAGGGGTCGCCGACAGATCCCGTGAGAAATACGTTATCCATATCAACGATCTTTCCCGTTATATTCTGCCTCCACAAGATAAAATCCCCCATAACAGATCAAAAAAATATCACTTATCCCGCCACATTATTCAGTCCTGGCTGAATCTGAAATACCCGGACAAACGCGTAGAGATCGTCACTTATCCGGGACAAAAACCATCTTTTTCTCCTTCTCCCCCGAATGGTGTTTATTTTGAAATAACAATAGAAAAAAATAACGACATAACGGTTATGATACATCCTTCGGAAGGCGCTGAGAAAAAGCTTTAAGGCTTTTTCTTAGTCTCTCCATTTCTGCACTGTTAATCGCGTAAAACGAAACCGTATCGTCGCCGCAGACTACATTGTTTGAGATCTTCCACTCGTCAATTTTTATCCATTGTGAGGGGATCCCGCCATACCGATCGAACCACTTATCATACAATATCGCGATCTTAACGCGCTTCTCTGCCGCTAACTTGTATACAGCCTCCGTATCATACTTTTTATCTCTTTTTAACCTCAATACTTCCATACTCGCCAATCCCCACAGGTCCAGACATCTGATATCCGCAAGATAGTTAATAGCGCCGATATCAACTGCCGCGACGGTTTTCCCCTGGTAGAATTTTCTAAGGAATAAACCCATCTGATACTGTTGTTCGTAAATATTCGTCGTAGCCTGCGGAGTCCTTTTAAGCGCGACCCACCCCCGCCGACAAAGCGGAAAAGCAATAAGCGCGCCACTAAGTACAAACCCTGCGTATTTCAATATATCTTTTTTCGATGTGTTGAACTTGAATTTCCCGCTTGAATTCTTCCCGGCTAACACACCCAGAACAAATATACCAAGGGCTACAAGATACGCTTCATATCTGAAAAATCGGCCCGTTTGCGCGAAAAGCATGTGCAAAAACGTGGTCAAAACAAAAATAGCGATCATGATCTGTTTGTTTTCCCAGATATTCTTCCCCCTGCCGGCTCGAAC
This sequence comes from Candidatus Omnitrophota bacterium, assembly GCA_024277375.1. GTDB lineage: Bacteria > Omnitrophota > Gorgyraeia > Tantalellales > Tantalellaceae > JAJRVD01. Next base: position 2,696 of record JAJRVD010000102.1, read on the forward strand.
GATATATACGGCCGTAGCCAAAACAACAAGAACCAGCATATGCGGAGCTCTGAAAAACCGCTTGCAAGTTAACCACCCGAAAAAACCTACAATGCCGCTTAAAGAAGTAAGATCCGGGATGCGCCCCTTAATGAGAATTGAATTCGGAAGAAAACACCATCCCTGCGAGACCGATAACATCCCGTAAACAGCTATCGGGGTGATACCGCTCACACCCAAAAACAAGCTATACGGCCACTCCTTCTTCATTGCAAACAAACACATTATTACAAAAAGCAAAAACAGGCCCTCATACCGACTCGCGGTTAAAAACGGACACAATATCAATAGCGGAAGGAACTCCAAAAACGCAGGTTTCTCCCGGTAGAGGATCTTAGCCGCCAAATAGACAAATAATACCGTAACCAGTAAATGCAATATATGTTCCTGTCCGCCAAATACGAGTGACGGGACCGGAGTTAAAAATACGGTTAATGCCAATATAATAAGAATGGGAAAAGACTTCAGATCGTACCTGCGCAAAAGTATATAAAATAATACGCAGACAGATGTCGCAAATACAATATTTAATATCAGCGGGCTGATATCATTTATCCCGAACAAATAATATATCAAGGACAACAACAATGTCCACAGCAAGGAGGATGAGGACGATGTAAACCCATATTTGGTAACGCCCCAAACCCCGTGTTGAACAAGATTTTTCGCCGTGGCCATATGTATATAGGGGTCATCCGTCGCGTAAATGAAGTGCCCCTGGTTCCGGGAGATGGACAGGCCCAAAAGCGCCCCAATGACCAGCCAAAGTACCCCAATAACCATGATTAAAGGATAATGCTTTTTAATAGCGCTTATTATCCAGGTCTTTCTCTTTTTTCGACTCTTCATAAAGCTCGGTCAACCTGTCCTTAAACGGAATACATGATGGATACTCCCGGAGCGCCCTTTCATACCTGTGAATAATTTCTTTCCTTGATGGACGCCTTGCTAATCCCTTCTTTACGTAATAATTACGCATAGTGCTACCTATTTCTTTTCTATATGATCCGACAATATCCATGTTTTGCTCGAAATATTCTTCATACATCAGATCACTCCATTCCCACCACATTCTATATGTCGATGAAAAACGCGGCGTATTCCTTATGGCTTCAAGATCAACGAAAGGATAGATGAAGATTTCCGGATCATAACCTTCTATGCCTTTACGCATTTCACCGAAGGTATAATCCGATATCAACTTTTCATCTTTACTCCTCAGGACAGAACACCGGCGTTTGGCTTCTCCATTGACCAGCATCATCGTATCATAAATTCGCAAACCGGTTGTATAGGCGACCTTCCCGATGTCCCTCATCCCGACTGTCGCGCCATTCTCGGCGGTTTCCATTAAAAACATCATATCAGCGATCTTAAGAGGACCTAAAAACTTCTCTATACGGATGCGCCTCATCCAATCGGCCGGTTTTTTAAAAATACGAGCACCTTTGATGCGGTAGCGATAACTACAATCGACGCTAACGGAAACATTGACACGAACATGATAGATCACCAAAAAAACTATCATAGCGACGGCTATCTTACCATAGAACCGCTTTTGCTTAAACAGGTTCCGGACCAGACTGTTTATTACAAGCGCCGTAAGAACAAACAATAACGGTAAAGTATACATATGATGGCGATAGTTGGGCATCCAATCCATTTCGACATAAAGGATATAGACCCAGTTCGCGAACACAAGAAGCCCCAAAATCCACATCTTACCTTTAAGAAAATACCTGTGCCATACCACCGCAACCGTTAGCGCCGCCAGCGGCAAGATACCATAGTGCCGATAAAACCCTAACAAATACTCAAGGCCGTTGCTTTCAAAAGGGAATATCGCCTTGACATAATATGTATTTGTAAAAAAACTACCGTAATAAACCAGTCTAAACCCTATAAAGCAGAAGGACGAAAGCAAAATTATCCCATAAAACTGTAAACAATATCTATCTATCGGTCTTTTTTTTCTTACACGCGTGAATACATCTGCTGCCAGAAATATTACAAGATACCCGTAACCGTCAGGTCGAGTCAAACATAATAAGCTTAAGGCATAGGCGGAGAAAGGATGGCCGCTTTGCCCTTCCTTTAAGTATAACGCCAGAGATAAAACAAGAAGGAAACTGAAAAAAATAGTTCCCATCCCCACAATTGACCAATAACAAAAAAAACTGCTCGTCGCGAGCAATAGAGGAACTATTATAGAGCCCCAGGAGTACGATAATCTTGATAATCTATTGTAAACCCACCAGCTACAAATAATGGTCCCGACGCCGGAAAAAAGACCTAAAACTTTCGAGACCATCCACGGGTCCAGCCCGAATTTCATCCCCGCGGCGATCATCATCAACCAGGAAAAACTCGTGTATCCTTCGACCCTCTCGCCCGGATTATAAACCAGCCCAAACCCGTTAATAAAATTTTTCGCGTATCTGAAGGTTATATAAGCGTCATCCAATATGTACCGATACCAGAAAAAACAGTGGTAAATATAAAAAAAGGTTAACCCTGACAAACAAATAATTATCATCATCCGTTTGTTCTCAACCATCCGCACAAGTATGCGACTATCTTTCCGGCGTGAAAATAATTCCATTATATACGTTCTCTCTCTCCTCCTTTTGTCCCTCGCCCGAAGTTAACAATAATATTAACGTTGTGACCTTCCAGCGTTTCGGTTTCCAAATACAATTTTTTTGGAAGGGTCTCAAGTTCAATAGTCCTCTCTACAACAACTTCCGGGAATTTATCCGGATATTTCATCTCTATCCAGGATTTGATACTATAACTGTTCAGATAAGTCACCGACACAGCATGGGGATTTTCCAGCTTATATGATGATATGGCTGCCGGAAGGTCATAAATATGAATAATGGATTTCGGCGGTAACCCAGCGACAATTCCCGAGAGTTCGGAAAGAAACATCGATGATATGTCTCCGCTTTCTTTCCACTCGCCATAATTCCGAGTGAGAGGCGAATACGCCAAAAAGGAGATCGACAGCGCGGCTGTCGCGATAAACATAACAGAACCGATGATCGTATGTTTATTACGAAAACTTTTGGTCATTACAACCGACAGGACCATGCAAAAAGGAACTGCCGCCATATACATATGATAAGCGCAAAAAACCTGCGCCGATACATGTAATGTAAGGAACAACCCTATCCAAACTATCGAGAAAAGCACCACTTTTCCTTCATTTAAACCGACGAGAAATTTCCGCATTCTACGGCGTTGTCTCGGCAAACTTACCATAAGAAAAAACATCAGAAGAACGGCAATAGTGAGCAAACTGAACAGTGAATATGACTGGCCGTTAAGATTACGCGATGGGATGGCTGGCATATTCAGAAAAGGCACGGGGTATAATAAGTACCTGAAAAAATTCGTTATGCTCTGAAATATGGGTGTCACCGGCACTGATATTCCACTATTGTATCCTCCAAGACCACGCAATATATATGTCCGCCAGCCAAGCAATACGAGTGTTACCTCGAAATACAGCGCGTTTTTTTTCAGAACATCTACCAAAACGGTTTTGGAAAATTTGTTATATTGAAAGAGCACCAGATAAGCACAGATCAAAAATGGCAATATTACAGCGGTTTCTTTAGAACCGAGGGCTAGAGCATAAAAAAAAAGCGAGAACAGCAAATAAGCACCTTTATATAATACGCCAGCAGCATATTTAAAAAACAGCAATAAAGACAGGAGTAAAAACAAAGTTGCCATGATATCCTGTCTTCGGGCTATTGCGGGAACACTCTCTGCTAAAATAGGATGAATAGTAAAGATAATAGCGCCAAACCAGGCCGTAACCCGGTCTTTCTTTGTTAAAAAACTCAAAAGAAAAAAAATAAGAACAGAAACCAGAGCATGTAAGATCAAATTCGTCAAATGATATCCGAAAGGATCCAATCCCCATACCGCATAGTCTAGACCGAAGGATAACGTGGATATGGGACGATAATACTTCATTATTTCCGCGAATTCAGTCCCATTCATAAGAGGTTCAGAGAATATTCTTACCACATCTTTAAAAGATCGGATTCGCCCCGTATCGATCAGAGTAAAACTATCCATAGCTGTGAAAAAATAATTTAAAATATCCTTATAGCTCAAAAAGGCGATCAATACTATGGATGAAAAGATAAAAACCGAAACAAGCCGTTTTTGCGAATATTGATTTACTTTGATCATCGTATTTTGCGTCACAGGTACCCCAGACTTTTAAGGTGTTCTCTTTCCGCCTCATCCGGACTTTGGGGTTTCTGTTTTTTTTTAACCGGCACTCTTTGCGCTATCCATTCCGCAAGTTTTTTTCTCATATTCTCCGCGATACCGGGCTTTTCGTTCAAAATATTATTTTCTTCCCCCGGATCAACCCCAAGATCAAATAATCTATCTTCACGAGATGAATACCAGACATATTTATACGGAGGACAAAAAATGGCTTTGGTTATGCCCATAAACATGCCCCCAAACAGTTTAATATTCGCCGGTTTTTCATTCTGTTCTGAAAGTAGCGGCCTCCCGCGAAAAGGCCCATTTTTCCGCTCTATATCATCTATAACAATTCCCTCTACAACCGGAGGTATAGCAATACCGAGAAAATTAAGTAAAGTAGGTAATACGTCAACCAACTGCATATTTTCAGAAACCATACCTGCTTTATGCCCCACGTCCAAGGGATACTTGATCATGAGGGGAACCCTTATACTCTCTTCGTAAAGACCGTAACCGTGCCCGATCAGATCGTGCTCCCCTAACTGCTCCCCATGATCCGCGGTCACGATGATCATAGATCCGTCATAGAGGCCCGACTTCTTCAGGTATTCAAACAGATATCCTATCTGGCTATCGAGATATACAACCTCCCCTTCATAACAAGCATGCAGATGCTTCTTTAAATCTTCCGAAAATTTTATTTCTCCTTTGACCAATTCCTCCCACTCAAACATATATCCAAAATTTCGCGCGAACTGGATAACAAACCTTTTATCATCTATTGTCTCATCATGTTCTTCCCTGTATTTCTTATCCGGGATCTGAGGCGCATGGGTATCCATATAGTTGATAAAAAGAAAAAACGGCCCGCCTGACCGTTCGTCCAATATTTTCATAACCGTCTCATTAATACTTCCCGCCCTGCGACACGCTTTACGTATATATGTGAGTTCTAACTCGGACAATCCGATAGCTTCAGTAAAAACAGAAGAGATCGCCCTTATATAAGGGAAAACGTCAAGCTCCTCAAAAAGAAATTTGTAAAAAGTGATCGGATTCGAACGGTTATCATAAGTTTCAAACCCCTGTGTTAACCCTGTCTCAGGTTTTAAAAATGCTCTATTTGCCGCGACCCCATATGTTCTATACCCGTTTTTACCCAATATCTCAGCCATCGTTATATTCTCAGGCGCCAAAGGATAATACATCTCTCTTATCTCCGGCATAACGCCTTCCCGTTCTTCGATCAACTCGCTAACAAATTCCAGGTATTGGGCGCCATGAGTGGTTGGATATAAACCGGTAAAAAGGGACGCATGCGCCGGAAGAGTCCATGAGCTTGTGGAAAAACAATTTTTGTAAGTTACGGAATCCGCCGCGAACAACGCCAGATTAGGGGTTATGCCCCCCGGAGAAAGATCCAAATGATCCGCTCTAAAGGTGTCAAGAACGATAAGAATAATATTTGGTTTTGACAAGCCGCCGCGGCCTGTATCAACCGTTTCACCGGAACGTATCTGTCCGGCAGACATCGGCCCCGGGATTTCATATCGGCAGCATCGGATAATAAACCCCCAGAAGAACAACACGGATAAGATCATACATCCATAAAAGTATACGGACGTCTTGTTATTAAAAATTCTCGCTATAACGTGTATAGACAATATCAGGATACCAAAAAAAACCAGGAAAAATGCCAGAAAACGAAATGTTATTGTATAAAGGCAGAAGTAACTTACTACACTGATCAGATTTACACCGGTGAATCTCAAATACACGTTCTTATATAAAAAAGACTTAAGGATCGTATAACCTGCTAACATCATAAGAAAGAAGAGAAATATAACAACCAGGAGATTTTCGCCGATGAAAAACTTTTCAACCGGGTTAACCTTTAGTATAAAAGAATAAATCCCCAACGCGAGTAAAAAAGACCCGAAAAATGCGGAAATAAATGCTGCTACTTTATTGACTGACAAACTTTTACGTCTTACCAAAGCAAAAAAGTAGCCCGATACATATAACATCGAGAAGATAAAAACCAGATTAAAAAGAAATACACTGACAATAAATGACAGGTTCAATATGTATTTCGCGGAATACGTCCTCCATTCCGCTATTACCCGCAGAACGAACAGTATTTCAACGTGACTAAAAAGCAAAAATAATATTGTCGCGAAAAATACTATCTTTATCTGTAATTGTTTGCGGAATATTATTTCATTATTTTGCAATTCGATATGATCTTTCAATTTTCCCATATCATATCCCCGCCTCTTTTCGTTCATCATAAAGTGCCGCTAACCGTTGACCAAAAACAGGGTAATCAGGATGCTCCTTGCCAATTTTTTCATATTTTTTAATAAGTTCACTTCTGGACATAAAAAATAATTAACCCCGCGAGGCTTATCAAGATTATTCTTTTATTCCGATCTTGTGTTTTAATATGCGTATCTTCTTTTGATTATTCTATGTTTTGAAAATCAGTTTTTTGTGTTTGGAACATGCTCATAATACGTGAATTTGAGCGTCCCGGAGCTGGTTTTTCTATATTTTTCATATCCCGGAATATCTTCCGTACTTATTTCAATGTATTTTTTTTGATAATTATCGTTGAATTTTGGATCTCTGGATAATTCAAGATCCGACAAAAACCAGGGATCATCAGCTGACGAACCATTTGATGACCCCATTATAATGTAATCAGGTCTTCGGGATAAAACATAGGCTCCATCCCCTTTCGCATGCCCTGGAACCGATTGCCAATATAGTTTTTTCTCTTTCATTACTCGTTTGGCTATATGCGCGTCATTTAATCCCAACATATCTATATATGCATTATCCGGTGCGTAATATGGGGTGGAACCTGCTGTATTTAGAGCAACCAAAGAACCTTTAGGCCATGCTTCATTTATATATTTTCCAACGATCGTGCCGATGAACGCAGCAGGATCCATTTTACGACTATCTTCATCAATATGAAATATCTGCAACCCGACACAAAATAACACGAGATAACTTATTACAAAAATTTTTGTTCCCTTCAAGTGATCAATAAGCGGTATCGCCAAAAAATATACCAGCAATACTGTGACAGGAACAAGAGGCAGAAAAAAACGATACACTAACATGTGATCTCCGCCAAGATAAAGGATATATGCCGTAAAAAGCACAATATTCAACAAAAGGTATGTTTTTTTATCGTCCCATGTCTTTTTAAAAAGTGAATATGGTATCAGCAACGTTAGCCCTAAGAAAAAATACGGGGGAGACGCAAAATAAAATATGAGATATTTTATACCGCTGATCAGCTTGTAGCCATCAAAACCATCAGCCTTTACATAAAAGGTGTTGGGCAGGATATTCCCGTAATATTTGGATCTCCATACAAAGTATGGTCCGAAGATCAGAAAAAAGCATAAAATAAACAAAAGAACTTGTTTGATTTTTACATCTTTTTTCTTTACGAAAAGGTACAGCAAAAACATGAAAGCAATAACCGCGAAAATTATACCGTCCGGACGCGTTGTCGCGGCCAACGAAAAAGCAAGGCCGCTTACAGCAATTAGCCGCCCTTTTTGTGGGCAATCAATGGCTTTTACCATAAGCCAAATACCTATGGTGCATAGAAACGTAAAAAGCAGACTTTCCATCCCGGATAAAGACCAGATTATCAACGGGAAAGAAGTTAAGATCAGTAACATCGGCGTATATCTCAAGAGGCTGTTTTGACGGAATAATTTCGCGGCGGGTAAACTCCGCAGGTATAATCCCGCGAAGACGATCAACCCTACAAAAGATGTAACACCTACTATCTTTGAAGCTACTACCAGATCTATCCCCGCTTTTCCCAGCAGGCTTACAAAGATAAGATGAAGAAAATTAGAATAACCCTCCACTCTTTCACCGGGATTCCATACAATTCCATTGCCATCTAAGAAGTTCTGACAATATCTTAAGGTTATGAACGCGTCGTCTTGATAAAATGCCCTGTGACGATAAAACCCTATAATGCAGATCAATATCGCGACACATACAAATACAGCAGATAATATTTTTTCACGTTTATTCATGATCAATAGATCCCTCGGCTCGGCCTATCGGCCTCGCTCGGGATGACAGTTTTAGAGCAATGGGCTCCCATCCATGTCATTTTTTTTCTCTGCTCCACCCTCTCCGACTATCTCTAAAATAGTCGGTGTTATATCCATGATCGAGGGGTTTTCTTTTTTGATTTGTTTATTACAAAACAGTATTCCCGGGATAAGCTCCGGATCGAACAAATGCGAACCGGACCATTTTTTCAGATTATCCTCGATCAGCCCTTTCGGCACGCCTCCGATAGCTGTCTGCCAGGAAGCGCGGTAGCCTTTATTGAAACCTATATACAGATCCGGAGCTTTATCGGAGTAAGGCCCCCAGAATATGTCAGTATTCTTATATACGTTTTTTATAACAGGTTCATTATGTTTATCGTCGGTCCATTCTTTGAGTTGACGCGATATATCTTCGATCAAAAGATCCGTTTCCTTGCCCTCTTCTACAACACCTTCGGCTTCACGACCTTTTTGATTGATATAGATCGATCCGAACCCGATCGCGTATGCTTTTGTTCCGGACCAATCAATATCCGCCAACAACTCTTCACCTGACTCAGCTTCAGCATTCCTCAGTTTAAGGTATCCATTGTCTCTGAGCCACGTATTCACGTGAGCAGCCCGTCTAAAGGTGTCAAACCCGTGGTCGGACAAAACAATTATCGTATCGTCCTTGTCTAGTTTATCCAATACCTCTCCAAGAATGCCGTCTATCTTTTTATACCAGGTGCGGATCATTTCTTTGTATTCTTGAGGGGCGTCTTTTTCGTATAGAAGATGTTCAGCATCCGTATACCGCCAAAACATATGCTGAATAATATCGGACGCGCCAAAATAACAAAAAAGCACACCATTCTTCATGCGGCCAAGCTCAAGATCAAGCACGTCCTGCTTTTGTTTTAAAATAGTGTCTATCTGTTTGAGGAACGCTTCCTCGTCGAGCCGTTTTTCGTTAACGGCCCAGGTGTCAGCGGGCATACCCTGGGTATAATAAAGACCGGTTTTATCGGTAAGCTCTTTGGCGTATCCAGCGGGGTGTGAGATCTGAAAAAAGGGATCCCTCGGATCAAAGTTAATTGGACTTATATACAATTTAAATTCGGGTTCGGTCTCCACTAAATATAATTTGAATATGCCTTTGGCTTTCTTAAGCGGTCCCACCTTAAAGACGACCTCATTCCAATCACTCCACTCACCCGTTTCTATCTCGACTTTTTTGTTTTGATATTCGATAGTCGCTTTATCACCTTTCATTGTCACTTCTATTGGTACTGTTACATTTTCCGCACCGGATGTGGTCGCGACTCTCGGACCGATGAGATCCACCTGCATACGAGAAGCTTTATTAACATGAAAAACCTTACCGCCGATATCCTTACTCTCATCAATAGATTCTGTAGTATAAAAAGAAAACGTTCCTTCCGTACCAAGAATATCCGGCACACCCATCCCCGAAAGCATCCTACCATATATTTTGTCGGGTGGATACGTTAGAGGATGTGAGATAACAACCGTTGGCACCTTTCGTTCAGAAGTATAATTCCAAAAACATTTATCTTTAATAACCTTTTGAGGCTTCCCGCCTTTAGCCGGATCAGACAAAGATAATCTCAAACCATAATCCGCGGGATCCCTGACTATAAAATCAAAAATTCCGGTCTTGCCCGGATTCTTGCCTGTCGCGAAACTTGCCCAGGCAACAGGCGATTGGGCTGGATTTGTCGTCGCGAGACGGCGATAAGAACCTGCTTTCTTTAACCGCTCGAAATTCGGAAGCTTACCTTCGGCCATCATAGATTCCATAATATCCGGACTTAAGCCATCAAACCCGAGAATAATGATCTTATCCTTAAATTCACTTGCGCTTTTTTTCATGATTACCCCGGCCGTGATCAGACCTAAAACAACAATAAAACCACTCACGAATATTTTTTTATGTCTCTTAAAAAACGAACATATCCTCCGGAAGAACAGCGAGAACGTCCCCAAAAAACCCAGCAGTAACGCGATTATCCCTCCACCAGCCCCTACTATCGTAAACCCGCTTCCTGGATCTATATAAGCTATGAACATATCTATTGCTCTCGTCTCTCTGTCATTCAGACTGTGTCATAATGTAGGGGCTTGATTCATCAAGCCCGTTATATCGGGTTCGATGAATCGAACCCCTACAATATATTGTATGCGGCCATCCGCAAAACGAATTACGACGAAGCAATCTCATAAATTCAGAGATTGCTTCGGGCCTTCGGCCCTCGCGATGACGACTCACAGGAACCTCTTAAAACACCCTAATATCCCCTGTTTCCAGGGAACGCGATGAGTTACACCGGTATCTGAAAGCTCATCCTTATGCTCCAAATACCACTCGTACGAACGTATAAGCGCCTCGGCATTACTGTGTTTCGGAACCCATCCAAGTGTATTTTTTATTTTTTCTATAGAAACAAAAGAATCCGTATCAGCTGTACCATACACCCACTTATATAACGGCGAAAGTTTCATTGCCTCAAATAGAGCCAATACAGGCTTTACAAAAGACGCCGGAGTTGATAAAACCTTTGAGCCTGTCGCAGCAAACCCGCATAATGCTCCAACATCTTTAGACACCGTATCGAACCGGCCGGAGCCCACATTAAAAGAATCATTTACCTTCTCTTCGGAAAAAGTAAGAAGCATGTAGATAGCATCGACAAGATCCTCCACCTCAAGAAGCTGGTACCGGTTCTTACCATTGCCAATGATGGGTATTTTCTTACCGTTTTCCACCCAATCATAAAGGATCTGAAATACCCCTAATCTACCGGTCCCTATGAATGTCTTCGGACGTATTACGGGAACACACATCCCCTCGTCTCTATATTTTTCACATATGCCCTCGGCATCAATCTTTGACTGGCCGTAAGAACCAACACCCACCAAAGGGTCACCCTCATAAATAGAATGTTTTTTGGGAATACCATATACTGCAGTCGACGAGATAAAAACAACTCTTTCACTGCCGCATTCCTTGGCCGCGCTTAAAACGTTCTCCGTTCCAGTCACGTTAACATCACAAATATCTTTATTTTTCCATAAGGGTAAAGCGGCGGCGGCATGCACAACAACATCAACTTCTTTAAAGATGCTCCTCAATTCATCTCTATCCCTTACGTCCGCGTTAACATATTTTACATTTTCAGGGTATTCGTTATGGTCTATGGGCTCAATATCCAGAACAATGATATCATCAAACTTATCTTTAAGCCTGTTACAAATATGATAACCTAAAAATCCTGCTCCACCTGTTACCGCTAACTTCATATTGATTTAACCACCTTATCTACACACCCGGTGTGGTTTCACCACACCGGGTGTGTTCGTTAGAAATATATAATACCGACACAAGAAATAAACCATAACACCAGATTTACCTGCATTTTTCTGTCAGAAAAAAGAATTGTGGTAGGATCGCCGTCCCAATCAAGCACATGTATCAGATAAAGATACCTGAATACGCCATATACCACGAACGGAATAGTATATATCAGGTGATCGCTGCCGAACTTCGCTACTGTCCTTCCATCAACCACATAAAGCGCATACATAACAACAATAGACGGCGCGACTACGGCTATCATTTGATCTATAAACCTGACGCTATACTTTTCAAGCACAATACGATGATTCGCGGCATCTTCCTCAAAAAGTTTAAGTTCCTGGCGTCTTTTATTCAACCCCATAAACAAGGCTAAAAAAAGCGTTATAAAAACTATCCAATAGGACAACTGCACATCGGCAATAACACTGCCGGCCAGAATACGCATAAGAAAAAAACCGACTATACAAAACACGTCAACAATAACAACATCTTTAAGATATTTTGTATACAGGAAGTTTGATGCAATATACGCCGTTATTATCCATCCAAATTTCACATTAATCATAAACGAGAAAACAATGGATATCCCCGCCAATATCAGTGCTGTAATTACCGCGTGCTTAGAACTGACCTTACCGGATGCAATACATCTTTTGCTCTTAACAGGATGCAATTTATCCTTTTCAATATCGATCATATCGTTTATCAGATATACCACTCCGGCAGCTATTGAGAACAAAAAGAAAGCTATTACAGTTTTAAGGTTATCCGGAAAAATATTGATTTTTTTCCCAAAAACTAAAGGAAGAAAGATGAAGAGATTTTTCGCCCACTGTTTAGGGCGCAAGGAATGAATTGTATTTATCATAATTAATTTAATGGCAATACGGAGGCCGCCTAACAGACTGTGTCGTAATGTAGGGTCTTGATTCATCAAGCCCGTTATATCGGGTTCGATGAATCGAACCCCTACAATATATTGTAGGCGGCCACCCGCAAAACGAATTACAACACAGTCTGTAAGCGGGCAACTAAACAAATCTATCATGAAAATGGCAAAATTTAAAGATAAATATACGAAACTTATTTCCCGTAAGGCGAGATCTCCCTGAGACGGGTTATAATGGGAGGGACATTTTTGATAATATGATCGATGTCCTTTTCGGTATTGTACCGGCTCAAACTAAAGCGAATGGACCCCTGAATAAACGCGAAGGGTATACCCATTGCCCGTAAGACCTGCGATGGCGATAAAGAACCGGAAGTACAGGCAGATCCCGATGAAGCCGCTATATCCTTCTCATCCATCATCAGCAGAATTGCTTCACCTTCCACAAACTCAAAGCCTATGTTTGTTGTGTTGGGCAGGCGATTATCTGTGGCACCATTGATCCTTGAATCCGGGACTTTCTCCAAAAGAGCTTTTTCAAGTTTATCGCGCAGAGCTTTTACTTTTGCTTTTTCATCTCCAAGGCCCTTTTGAACCAACCGGCAAGCTACCCCAAGACCTACAATGGACGGTACATTTTCCGTACCCGCGCGTCGGCTATGTTCCTGATGTCCTCCAACAAGAAAGGGACTGAATTTTGTGCCCCTCCTTACATAAAGAGCACCGATCCCCTTGGGAGCATGTATTTTATGCCCTGAAATGGACATAAGGTCCACCGGAAGGTCTGTCATTTTAAGAGACACTTTCCCCACACTCTGCACAGCATCGGTATGGAATACCACTCCCCGGACCCTGGCGATCTCAGCTATTTCTTCGATCGGGAAAAGCACGCCTGTTTCATTATTAGCATGCATTATTGTTATGATGGCGGTATCAGAATCGACAGAAGATTTGAGTTCATTTATGTCTATCATCCCCTCTTCATTAACGCTCAGGTAAGTTACTCTGTATCCGACTGTTTCCATATATCGGCAAAGATTGATAACAGCCGGGTGCTCTACTTTTGTAGTGATTATATGTCTTTTCTCCGGATATGCCTTTAGAGTGCTCATTATCGCGGTATTATCACTTTCGGTACCACAGCTTGTGAAAATTATCTCCGCCGGATCACCGGCCCCTATTAAACTCGCGACTGATTCTCTGGCGGCTTCAACGTCTTTATGTACTCTTCCGCCAAAGGTGTGCATACTGGACGGGTTGCCATACTTATCCGTAAAAAAAGGCTTCATAGCCTCAATGGCTTCCGGGGCGACCATTGTAGTCGCGTTGTTGTCTACATACACTATGTTTTTCATCCTGCAACCTCTTCTACTTCAATATTATCGTCAACAAATTCTTTCAGCTTTGATTCAACCAAAGTCTTTAAAGTAACTCCCGTGGCGGGGCACCCTAAACAAGTTCCCAGGAACTTAATATAAACCTTATTACGATCTATATCAATAACCTCCAGATTCCCGCCATCCGCTTTGAGTTGCGGACGTATTTCTCTCTCTATCGTATCCTGTATCAGAGATATCCTTTCAAGATTAGTGAGTTTTTTCTCGGTTTTCTTCTTTGGCGGAGTCTTCTTTTTTGTCCCTTCTTTTTCCAAAAACTCTTTGAGAAGCGCTTCGATCTCCGGTTTACATTTACCACATCCGCCGCCGGCTTTCGTATAATTTGTTATTTCCTCGACCGTACGCAGATTGTTTTCCTTGATCGAACGAATTATCTTTTTATCCGTTACGCTGAAACATTTACAGATTATCTTCTCTTCTCCCACTATCTCCTTAACTACAGGAGCTCCTCTGTAATTAGCTATAGCTTTCTCCAGGGCTTCCATCCCCATAACGGAGCAATGCATTTTCTCCTCCGGAAGACCTCCGAGAAAGTCAGCGATATCTTTATTTGTCACCTTTGACGCCGCCTCCACCGTCATCCCCTTTATCATTTCGGTCAGAACCGAAGACGAGGCAATGGCACTCGCGCAACCGAAGGTCTGGAATTTAGCGTCTTCAATGATCTCTGTTTTTTTGTTTATACGCAGGGTTAGTTTTAAAGCGTCGCCGCAAACAATATTACCTATTTCACCAACACCGTCAGGGTTTTCTACCTCTCCGACGTTCTTGGGGTTTTTAAAAAACTCCATCACTTTTTCAGAATAATCCCACATATCTCTACTTCTCCTCCATTTAATTCGAATGTTATTTTATGAGGATGTTGGGGTGTGTTCGGTGGGAGGATCCACACCGGGCGGAGGGGCCCACCGAACACACCCCAGCAGCCTCTGCACACAAATCTATCATACCAGCTTATAAATAATATTCAATTATTATCTCTTCCTTCTTCAGGAGAGATAATACCTTTTTAATGGCGGCTCCGGTTGAATCGTCTTTTGATAACCGCGCGTTAACTTTAAACTTATGGAAATTGCTGTCCCCCACATTGATCACAAGTATCTCATTCGGTTTATTTAACAGCTTAAGTTTCTCGACTTCATAATCATACAGACCATACACAGTTGTGATAAATATCTGTCCGGAATCGGTAAATATCCTCGCGAGTTCTCCAAGACGTCTGATATGTTCTTCCCTGTCTTTTCCATCAGAATCAATGCCCCGTAAAAAACTGGAAAGCCCCAGATAGTACACTTTATACTTGTTCTTGAAAAGGTACTCTTCAGCGGCTTTAGCTATTTCACGAACCTTTTGTTCGGTGCCTTCTTCGCATCCGGTAAAAACAATAAATTTTGATTTATGTCCGAATTTCGTCTCTCTTTCATCGGCAGACACAGCGCCCTTCTCCCACAAATACTCTCTTTCTTCTATGTGTTTTTTAAGGATAGAGTCTTCACTTGTAAGGCTTTCCAGTATTATTCCACCTCCGGCTATTTCATAATTATCAACTATCACGATCCGGCCCATCGTCTCCACATCACTCACTAAGTCAAACGCTATAGGGCGCGCCGCTTCAAAAACACATTCGGCGACATCGTGCCGGTCAACCTGCTCTTTATTGCTGACCGTGCTTAATTCTGAAGCGTCTAAAACGTTTATTATATCAACCAGTTTCACTGTAGTTCTCATCGCGGCAAGCTTTAACTTGTATTTTTTGTCTTTGACCAAAGGATCCCTGCCAACCCAGAATATATTGGCTTTGAATCTGGAACTCACTTTCGGCATCAGGTCCCTCGACTTGACCATAAGTTCTCCGGGCCGTATATATACTTGTGTAGACAGCGTAAACCCTATAGCTTCACCGGCTGCAGCCGTCTCCTTCTCAGGCACGTTAAATGCCTCGACCGACTTAACGGTAGACTCTTTATACGAAGGAAGAAATGTTACTTTATCTCCACGCTTTATAGATCCGGATTCGACCGTCCCGGCAACTATCCTTCGATCATCGTTCTCTTGGGTAAACTTATAGATATCCTGCACGGGAAACCTGAATGGCAAGTTTTCCGCAATTGCCTGTTTTTTAAGAGCGTCCAACTCATCGAGAACCGTGCCGCCTTTATACCAAGGTGTGTTTTTCGATCTTTCCGCTATATTATCACCATAAAAAGCACTGACAGGAACAAAACTTATCGGCTCCACCTTAAGCTCTCTTAAAAATGCCGTATACTCCTCTTTTATCTTATCGAATACACCTTTATCATAATCAACAAGATCGAGCTTGTTAACAAGGACCACTACCTGATCAATACCTAATAACGACACGAGATATCCGTGCCGTTTTGAATTTTCTCGTATACCTTCCTTGGCGTCGATCACTAGAAAAGCCGCTTCCGCGTGCGCGGCTCCCGTTACCATATTTTTTAAAAATTCTATATGCCCGGGGGCATCGATTATAATATAGTCGCGTTTTTTAGTTTTAAAAAAACAACGAGCCGAATCTATAGTGATCCCCTGAGACTGCTCATCTTTTAGCGCGTCTAAAAGAAACGCGTATTCAAACGGTTTGGCGTTCTTCGCGCATGTAGCTTTCACCTGTTCCAGTTTGCCCTCAGGCAAAGAATTCGTATCAGCCAGGAGACGCCCTATTACAGTGCTCTTACCATGATCCACATGCCCCACAACAACAATATTCATCTGTTCTCTATTCACTATCTATTCCTTTTTCACGTTATGTTCAATCGCGCAAAGAGGGTATGCTTACATATACCCGTCGCGCCGTAACGTCTCCAATCCCCCACTATCATCTTTATCCTGCGCGCGCCCGGACCTCTCGGCGACATTAACAAACTTTCCGCTTCGAAGTTCCTCTATGATCTCTTCGATATTTTTCGCGGTCGACTCAACCGGGTCAGTACACGGATAACAGCCTAAAGACCGATACCTTGTCCCCTCCCCACGATCAAGATACAACGAAGTAACCGGAATGTTTTCCTTGTAGATGTATTCCCATATATTCAGCTCGGTCCAATCCAGAAGCGGATGTATTCTTACATGAGTACCGGGCGCGAAATCTGTTTTATATTGATTCCAGAATTCAGGAGGCTGATCACCTACATCCCAGTCATTAGCTTTGTCACGCGGCGAGAAATATCTCTCCTTCGACCTTGAACCCTCTTCATCCGCGCGCACGCCGACAATGACCCCTGTATACGGCTCTTTGTTCTCGTCTACAACATACTTATCCTTTTTGTGGTCGTACCTGTATCTTGGCCATTCTCCGGATAAGGTATGTTTAAGCGCCTCACTTTTAAGAAGCTTACAACACGTTAGCCTATCTACATTTCCGTCAGGAAAAGTTTGTTTATTATTAAGTGCTTCCGGGTTTTCGCCATAGACAAGATTAAGTTTCAATTCTTTCGCGAGATTATCCCTGTAGTCGATCATCTCGGGTATCTTGTAATGGGTGTCAATGTGTACCAGGGGGAGCGGAACATGCCCCAGAAAGGCTTTACGAGCAAGCCATAACAGAACGGTGCTGTCCTTGCCTATGGACCACAACATGGCAAGATTCTTAAATTCCCGATAAGCTTCTCTTAAAATATGCACACTATGCGCTTCAAGTTGCTCTATTTGATTCATCATATTTCCTTATAAAATTATAGACTCATGCAAAACGCTGTTTTTTTCGATCAGACTATGTCATAATGTAGGGGCTTGATTTATCAAGCCCGTTATATCGGGTTCGATAAATCGAACCCCTACAGTATATTGTATACGGCCACCTGCAAAACAAATTACGACACAGCCCGAATGACAAAAGTTCCATTTTGCAGGATCCTTTATAAAATTATCAAAAGGAGTCAGAATCTTTAAAAAAGAACTACTAGCCCTACTCTCCTGAATACTGACTACTGTCTTCCGACTTCTTAGCTTTGCCCTACTTCCTGCCTCTAATCACTTTTCCATTTTTTATATGCAGTCCGCATTCTTTCTGTTCCGGTGCTTCCCACCACCACCGGCCGGCACGAACGTCATCACTTTCTTTTACCGCTCTTGTGCAAGGAGCACAACCTATGCTTCTGTATCCGGCGTCATGCAACTTATTGTAAGGCACGTCGTTGTCTTTAATGTATTTCCATATATTTTTTTCTGTCCACCCGAAGAGAGGATTTATCTTTACAAGCGAAAACGCTTCGTCCCATTCCAGAACCTCCATATCAGACCGCGTAACTGCTTGCTCTCTGCGCAGACCTGTTATCCACGCCTTCAAATTACTCAATTTGCGCTTCAAAGGCTCTATCTTACGAACTTTACAACATAGCTTCCGGCTCTCAATACTATCATAAAAAAGATTCGGCCCGAATTCTGACGTCATTTTTTCCACATCTGCCCGCTCAGGAAACAACATTTCAATATCCATACCATATTTACTTATTGTCCCGGCTATCACATCATATGTTTGGCTCGGAAGACGGCCTGTATCAAGAGTAAAGATCTGCATTCTTTCAGACGCGCGAGCTATCATCTCCGTAAGAACCTGATCTTCAGCGCTTATACTTGAAGCCAAAGCGACATTGTCAGGTCCAAAAAACTCCGCGGCCCAAGCGATAATTTCTTCAGCCGAAAAATCCTTTAGCTTTTCCTGATATTCCGCAATATCCTCTTTCGTTATTTTCATTTATCCGCCTCCTGTCATTTTCGCGAACAGACTGTGCTATTATAACGGGCTTGATATTACCTTTTAATCCCCCGCCCGGGTTTACCCGGGGCGCTCTGTCGTCGTGTAGGGGTTCGATTTATCGAACCCGCTATAACGGGCTTGCTGGATCAAGCCCCTACATTATGACACAATCTGGAAAACGGGAATCCAGCAATGCTATATCTGGTATTCCGGTACATCAACCTTCTCCCTGCCGTACTCGATCTTATTCCACGCCCTTTCATGAAAATAATACAATATGAATTTGGTTATGGCCTCTACCCCGCCGATAGAGACCGCCAATACGACCTTACCTGTAATAAGCCACGCGATCAAAAAAGTATCTATCGTGCCTGTCACACGCCATGAAATCGCTTTTGCTATGCTTCTTTTATGTTTTTCCATGTTTAGCCTCGCACTGTCATTCCCGTGAAAACGGAAATCTATTTCTTTTCAATAACCACCTTAAATGTTCTGTCCAGAGGAACAACTTTAAGCACCTTATGCCCTTCTTCTTTAAGGCTTCTCGGCACATTAAGGATAGCATCACCTTCGTCCAGAATAACTTCTAAAAGCTCCCCCGATGCGATCTCTTCCAATGCCACTTTGACCTTAACCAGGTTCAACGGACATACAACACCTTCCAGGTCTATTGCCTTCTCTATTTTAAACTCCATCTAATATCTCCTTCTTAACTTTCTCCTCACCGACACGATCGATACAATGGCCAAAACGCTCTTTTTTGCGGCCATGCTTTCTATATAACTCAACAGTTCGATCAATTAACACCATAAGCTCTTTCTCGTCCGCTATCAAAACCTTGAGCTTCGTAGCCAAACGAGGTTTTTTACCCATAGTACCCCCAACAAAAAGGCTGTACCCCTTCTTGTCTACTACCCAGGTATCCGTGGGGCATGTAGATGTACATATACTGCAGAAAATACATTTATCGACGTTAAGCTTATACTCGTCATTCTCTTTATATATCGCGCCGGTGGGACAAACATTCACGCAAAGGTCACAATTTATACATTCTTCTTTCTCCCATTTTGGCAATATCCCGCCCATGACACCTATATCGTTCTCCGTTGCTTTCGCGCAATTGTGCGGACACCCCGTAACGGAAAACTTGAACTTATGGGGCGTATCTTTTCTGAAATATTCGTCATCCAGCCTTGCGGCGAGTTTTTTTGTATTTATAATTCCCCACCGACAAGTTGTATCACCCGGACATGCCACTACTATGCGTATCCTCGGACCGCAAGCACCCATTTCAATGTCGGCGCTTTTAAGGTCCGCACGCGCTTGCACCAAGTCCCCGCCTTTAACATTATGAATTTCAACACCCTGACGAGTAGAAAGATGAACCTCCCCATCGGCGTACTTATCAGAAACTTCAGCTATTTTTTTTAGCTGTGCCGCATTTAAGTCCCCGCCCACAACATGCAATCTCATCGCATACAAGCCTTTTTGCTTTTGCTGTATAATGCCAATTTGTTTAAGCGCCGCCGGATCGCTCTCGTCTACCCGTATATTACCGGAATCAACCGCAGGAGCTGCCTCTGGCAGCGAACATTTTTCCACTTCCAGCTCCACTTCACTAACCTTACCGGATACGATACTAAACGCTTTGATGGTCTTAGTATTATCCACCAGAGAAACTATCAAATAAACTATCTTCGGATCAAAAGCGAGTTTTATATCCTCGTCGGATGGCCTCGCCGGCGAAGCCGGATGGCTGTGATATACAGCAACCACTTCCCTGCCTTTAGCACGCGCCGCTTTCACCACCTCAAACTGTTCTTTAGGATCAAAAGAAAAATGCTCTTCGCTTTTATCCGTATTGGTCATAGGGCACACTTCACTAATCTCTGTAATCCCGAGCGAGGCCGGAGGCTCCTCCCCTGTCATCCCGAGCGAGGCCGGAGGCCGAGCCGAGGGATCTATAACGTTCCCCGTCAAATATCCACAAGCTTCTATCGGCGCGTCTTTCTCCGCGTGCGCGAAAAGTCTATCCTTTATATTCTCACTTATCCTTAATTTCATGCTAGTTTCCCCCGTTATTCCTCAATATACTTTCGGTATAATGATGTAGGGGCTTGACTCATCAAGCCCGTTATAATGGGTTCGATAAATCGAACCCCTACAATATTTCTACATTCTGCTCCGCAAGTCACACATCGCCTGTTCAGCATCTACAAGTTCAGTAACCGTTGGATTATCTCCGCATATCGGACAATTAGGATTTTTCTTAACCGGCGCGGTTCTGAATGTCATATTAAGAGCGTCAAATACCAGAAGACGGTTCGTCAGAAGCTCTCCCTCTCCTATAAAAAACTTCAACACTTCCGCCGCTTGTATCGTACCTAACATACCCGCGATTGCGCCCAGAACCCCTGCCTGAGAACATGTCGGAACCGCGTCCTTCGGGGGAGGAGAATTAAAAACACACCTGTAGCATGCCTCCCCTGGAACATACGTCATCGTTTGACCATCAAACCTTAATATACCGCCATGCGAAAATGGTTTTTTGTTAAAAACACACGCGTCATTAATAAGAAATTTTGCCGGAAAATTGTCAGTACCATCCACAATGAAGTCATAATCTTTAATTATTCCCTCTATATTATTCGCGAATACCAGTTCTTTGTAAGTTACAACTTTTACATCAGGATTTATGGCCTCCATCTTTTCTTTGGCAGATTCCACCTTAGGCTTGTTTAAGTCAGGCGTAAAATGTATTACCTGCCTTTGCAAATTCGTCCGGTCCACAACGTCACCGTCAACTATACCGATTGTCCCCACGCCCGCCGCCGCCAAATACAGCGCCGCCGGAGCGCCGAGCCCGCCAGCCCCGATGATCAGGACCTTGCCGTTCATGATCTTTTCCTGGCCGGTGACACCAACATTCTGTAATATTATGTGTCTCGAATATCTCTCTAATTGTTCATCAGTGAACTTCATTACAACCTTCTCCTATTGTCATTCTAAGCAAACCGCCACTCTCTTTGTCCTCCTGAGCGAGTCCGCAGGCCGAGTCGAAGGATCTATATCCCCACTAACGCGCTCCTAATGTCATCTATCACATCACCCTCGTCTTCAATCCCTACAGCAAGTCTTAGCATAGTGTCTCTCACACCCATATCTTTTTTCGTCGCCTCGTCATACTCGCAAAATATTGTCGACTCAGGATGCAGAATAAGCGTCCTATTATCGTTTAAATTAGTCGCTCTTCTCACCAACTCAAGTTTATTCAAAAACGCGAAACACTCTTCTTTTGACGCCAGATCAAACGTCAGAATACTACTCGGTTTGTTCCCAAACTGTTTTTCAGAGATCTCATGATACTTAGAACTTTTTAGTCCCGGATAGTTAACGGCCTTCACTTTAGACGCACTTTCCAAAAATTCAGCTATCACTAGAGCATTCTTACATGAAACGTCAACCCGCAGCGTAAGCGTCTCAAGCCCCAGGCTTTGTGCCGCGGCATTTTGAGGAGACATACACGCTCCCAGATTTCTGTATACTTCCTGCCGCAACTTACTGATCAAAACGAACGGTCCGAGTTTTTTAGCGTCAGGGGCAAGTTTACTGTTCTTACTCCAATCGTATGACCCGTTATCTATCACAAGTCCTCCAACTGTCGTTGCGCCACCTGATATATACTTGGTACTGGAAAGCACCTCAACATCCACACCAAATGCCTTTGAATCGAATATATATGGAGGTGTAAGCGTAGTATCAGCCACAACCAAAACTCCCTTGGCTTTAGCCACATCCGCTAAAGCTTTAATATCAGCAACTTCAAGCTGTGGATTAGTAATAGTTTCCAGGAATAAGATCCTGGTTTTATCATTTATTAGACTACTCACATTACCTACATCCGTCATATCCGCATAGCGTGTCTCAAGACCCCAATCCTTGAATGTCCTTTCAAACAAAGAATACGTGTTCCCAAACAAATGCTTACTCGTAACAATATTGTCTCCTGCCTGGCATACAGCTAAAATAACATTTGAGATCGCCGCCATCCCGCTCGATAACGCTATAACCCCGACGGCATCTGTAACCGCCCTTATTTTCTGCTCAAAATGTTCAACAGTAGGATTAGATATACGCGAATACATATGTGCGGGCTTTTTGCCCTGAAACGCGAGCTCGATATCCTCCGCTGACTCATATTCAAATGCTACGTTATTATAGGTAGGCATATGAAGTGACCCATGTGGATCTTTCTTCAAAAAACCCCTATGCAATATCTTCGTCGTAAAACTTAATTTCTTCATACTAATCCCCTCTTAAATATCTTTCAGTCGACTTCAGCATCCCCAAGACTCGTCATTCAGACTGTGTCATAATGTAGGGGCTTGATTTATCAAGCCCGTTATATCGGGTTCGATGAATCGAACCCCTACAATATATTACATGCGACCATCCGCAAAACGACTTACGACACAGCCTGATTGCGAGAAGCGAAGCGACGAAGCAACCTCTTTATTTTCCTCCGCCCATGAAATACAGAAAATCTATCTCATCACCATCATTTATCTGAGTCCGAGCAAACTCTTCTCTTTTGGCAAACTCACCATTAAGTTGAACAGAAACCATGTCCGGCATATCAACCTTGTTTATCTCAAGTAGTTCTGTCACTGTTAATTTTTCCTGCTCTAAAACTTGTTCCTTCCCATTAACTACGATCTTCACTTCTTTTCCCCCTTTAGTGTCGTTCCCGCACCCCACCAACGTCATTCTCTCGGGGCACCGCCCCCAAAGGGGCTGGTTCGGAAATCCATTCCTATATCTGGTACATTATTGTGTCTTGAGCACTTCTAGTTCTCATTACAATATCATCAAACATAACTTTGTCAAGCACATCCGCCATGGCATGCTCAACATCCTTCCACACAGCTGAAAACCCCGTGCCGTTCTTCTCAGCCGAGGCGGCAAGCGGCAAAAGCGGTCCCGATATCTCACGAACCAACTCTCCCAGGCTTATCTCTCCAGGATCCCTTGCCAATACATATCCACCATTCTTACCCCTTATACTCTTTGCGATCCCCATACGTTTAAGCTGCAAGAGTATCTGCGGCAGATATTTAAGTGGTATTCCATGTTTTTCCGATATGATCTGCATCTGCAACGGTTTCTTGCCTGGCCAATGTAAAGCCAACGCCAAAACCGCCTTACACGCATAATCACATCTTGCCGATATTCTCATCCCCACTCCATTTAAATTTAACTAACTTAATCAACTTAGATAAGTTTAACCTAAAACCAAAACTTTGTCAAGAAAAAAGTAGGGGCATGGCGCACCGTGCCCGATAATACCGTAGGAGCGGCCTCCGGCCGCGAACAAACATAGCAGGCATCGGGCCGGGCATTTTGTGGATCATATCAGATAAAACGGCAGGAATTTGACATTATTTCTTTCTTCAATCGTCTTTTCATTGGAGATAATCGCGATTTTTGTTTTATTTGCGTATTCATTCAAAAAAGAGGCCATTCCGGTTGGAATTTTAGACATTTTTTTTGTTTTTACCTCTATCGGTAAAAGTTCTTCCTCGTCTAATATGAAATCTACTTCAACACCATATTTCATTCTCCAAAATTTTATATTTTCAGTACTTTCCACTCTTTTTAGCAAATTTTTAAATACTGTGTTTTCAATTAAAGCACCCGCATCAACTCTATCCGTAATTTGCCTGAAATCATTAATTACCCTGTTTCTCAATCCTGTATCATAAAAATATACCTTAGCCATTTTTACTATCTCTTTCTTTTTATTGGTAAAAAACGGCTGAATAAACCTGCAGATATATGTACTCTCCAGTATAGAAAAATATTTTTCCACCGTCTGCCGAGCGATCCCCACCTCTTTCGATACTTCATGAATATTTATGAGATTACCTACGTTTAGCGCCAATAACTTCACTATCTTATTAAAAGCAGTTAAATTTTCCAAAGAAAATAACGCGTTAATATCTTTTCTCACATATGAAGTATACATATCACTCAAATACTTTTTCTTTTCATCCGCGTTCTCAAGCAAAACTACGGCCGGAAAACCGCCAAAAAGCGAATACTCATAATAATGACGCAATAACTTCCCATGGGACAACTCTGAAATTGGTCCAAACTCATCTATTTGATAATATTTATCAATAAGTCTGATCATTTTTTTCTCGCCATTGAATAAGAGGTATTCCCAAAAATCCAGTGAAGTAATCTCGAATGTTATTTTCCTTCCGACAAGTGAATCTTTAAATTTCTTCTTGATTGTCAAAGCGGAAGAACCCGTGGCGAATACTTTTATTCGATCAGAATGATGATCTACCAGAATTTTCAGTAAATTACTCGGATTATCAAGATATTGTATTTCATCAATAAAAACATATTTTTTCGTTGATGCCGGACTTTGCTCCCCTATAAACCTCAATAAATCCTCAACACCGCTATTCAGGAGTTCAAAATCTTCTAACCGTTCAAGATCAAAATAAAATATGTCATCGCCCAAAATTTTGGTCTTCCGCACGAGATACTGAACAAGTAAATACAAAAGCGATGTCTTCCCTACCTGCCTGGATCCCAACAATATAATCGCCTCTTTTTTCGAGATCCATTTCAATATATCCCGGAAAACACGCCGTTCAAATAACGATTTTTTAAGTATAGACGTCAATATATTCACAATACCACCTCACTTTAGTACGACTAAAGTATAACATAAATTCAACTATAGTCAAGCGTACTTACCGTAGTAGTTCATCCATCCTCTCAGGACTGGATTGACCACCTCAGAGAGCTCTTTAAGAGATTTATCACTCCACAGATGCAACCGCCATTTCTTGATTCTTTGCCTTATCTCCTTTGCCGCCTGATTACTTATTGCAGGTGTAAAACTTACAAAGTATCGCCCCTTATAGTTCTTTGCTATCTCGGGTCGAAACGTATACCCCGGGAAGTCGAACTTTTGATTAGGATAATTACCTTGCCTATCCTCATCCTTACAATAGACTATTTTCGTCTTCTCCGGATGAAGTTCTAGTTTACACTCTTGTAACCTTTTAGCAACAGCTGCTTTCATGGCTTTAGCTTCTTGTTCTGTTTTGCAATGCACCACTATATCATCAGCATAACGTTCAAACGGAATATGAGGATAGTTTCTCCTCATCCATTCATCAAATGCATAATGCAGGAAGAGATTAGCTAGTAACGGACTAATTACTCCTCCCTGTGGTGTCCCTTTGTTCCGACTTATAACAGTGCCACTCTCCAGTTTTGCGGGCGCTTTAAGCCACCTCTCAACATAGAGTAATATCCACTCCTCATCGGTATGCTTTCTGACTGCTCTCATTAGTAGTTCATGGTCCAGATTGTCAAAGAAGCCTTTGATGTCCATATCAAGCACCCAGTTATATCTCCAACATCTTTACGGCTTTGCCTGACTCATTGGTTCCTCCCTTTACTTTTGGTTGACCAATTTATCTACAGCTAGACGATACAACCCCTTCGCTCCATTTCCATTACAGAGACTTCTTCACTACTACGGGTTGTTCCGTCCATGTGCTCTGCATCGGTACTTTCACCCTTGTGGGGTTTCCACTTGCGGTTTTTCCCTTATCATCAGAGCGACATGTTCTCACGTTCCACACAAGAGCCTGTATCAAGTTCACGCCTCCTACATACCGGATGCCACCCAAGCAGTTAACAGGTTGCCTCTTGGATTCTGTCCCAGCGTCCTCGCTCATCACTCTGGTTTCGACATCATCATACTGTCTTTCGATACTTCAGCGGAGGTTCACTTGCGTTCGTCTCCTTGATACTTACCTGACATATTTAACTTATGCCTTTCCCTTAACGCTTACCACACTAGCTCTTTACTAATGCAGCTTAAGGTGGTTTGAAACCTACTCCTGCAAGTCGGTTCCGAGAGACCTACTCTCATCTCTTATACAGCACCAATAACATATCAGGAACCATTCCCGTTATGGTATTGTTCGTGACACACAGCGACGACCGAGCGTCTTAACGACACTCAAGCAGCCGCCCCCAGGCGGCGGTCGAGATTCGTACTCGCTCCCGTTCCAATATTCAGTTCGGGGATGACCCTCTCGTCCCTGACGAGTTCTTGTCCCAAAAGATGATTTTATCAAGTTTTAGTTCCCATATTTTAAGATTATTGTTTCCTGGAAGGGTTTTTGGAGCTTTTTGTGTATCAATAAATACCGTATGTGATCTTCCGTAAAAGTCACACTCTCAATTACGAGATTGCCTTCTGGAAGGTTTCTATAGGGTGAATTGGTATCATTTAACAGTAAAAGATAATAAATGGTAACAGATTACGGGAAGATTGCCTTGATTAGTTTGCTGTCAAAGCCGTGTTGTAATGCGCGCTTTTGGGGGTTAGGATAAGACTCACATCTTCCAAAAAGTCTTCATCCTTTTCGTCTTTGGCCAGCTCATCCGAGTATTCGGCCTTGCTGAACACCCGCATGATCGCTTCCTCATAGTTAGCCTCATCGATTAATTTCTTCACGTATCCTGCAAAATCCTTATCCGCAAGACTTACAAAAAAACGCTTCTCGGGACTATTCCTCAATTTTATTAAAATATTCATATTACACCCCCGTAAAAACAATACTCATCTTGTTGCCGTGTGGTTCCGGCGGTTTCCGATTAGATAACAAGCGCCGTAAATACGCCGTTACAGGCTTGTGTATTCTGAGATCATTATCTTTCATATCAATAACTTCCTGAGAACTCCCGCATATCCCACACTTCACTGTTTCCGGTGAAGCTGTATATCCGATAGAACCGCACTTTACGCATCTGACCTTCTCCATGACTACCCCCTTCCGCCTTTAGGCCTCTTCAAGGCTTTCTATCAGCGTATAAGGCATATTGTCACCCATTAACATTAACGTGCTTTCGTTTCCACCCGCAATGCCTAATGTTCCCAGAACAACAAACAATAACTTAATAAGTATTCTCTTTTTCTTTCTTCTCATATCAAAGTCTCCTTTTTGTTATCCTTACTAAAGTATACACCTAAATTAGCTGTTTGTCAATGGTTTTTTAGCTATTATAGCTAATATTGACTACTTTTTACCTCATTGTATAGGTTTTTTGCTATATCGCTATATTTCTTTTGCGGTAACAGCTAATTATTGTTGACTTTACGAGGATATGCAGGTATATTTGAATTACTATGAAACTACATGAAAAAATCAGGATTCTCCGGAAAGACGCGAAAATATCATTAAAGGAACTGCATCGAAGGATCGTTTTCCACTACGGGGAACACGCCCTGGGGTATTGGACTCTCAGCCGGATCGAACTCGGCAAACATGAACATGTCCGCCTTCATTCTTTAGAACAAATATGTACGGCTCTTAATGTTTCTATTGGCGATCTGTACGAAGGAGTTGAAATAGACAGCCCCGAGAACGCTCCTTTAATAAAAAGGAACCAGCGGAGAGGCGGATACACCTACAACGATAAAGCTAAATTCGATATTATTACGCCAAGCAATCTTGATTTCTGGATGGTGGAACTGACAATACTGCCCGGAGGGAAAACATCACCTAAAAAATCTACTGCGGAAGGAATTTCTGTTGAAACTGTTTATGTTGTACACGGTACTATTCTTTGCCACATAGGCAACAAGAACTATGAACTAAAAAAAGGTGATACCATCACCTTCGATAATCATGCCTCAAGTTATTTTAAAAATACCTCCAACGCAAAATCAGTATTATTGATCTACCAAAACCCTAAGAAGATTTAAACCCTCTTCGTTGAATAAAACCCATGATCTTCTTTTCCAAAACAGGTAAATGTAAGGGCTTGGACATAATATCCACAACACCGTTACCTACGGCCTCATTTATTACCTGATTATGAGTATAACCTGTGGTTATGAGAACATCGATGTGCGGATTTATTTCGTGGGCTCTTTTTATAACCTTAAATCCATCAATCCCGGGAAGACTTATATCAACTATCATTATGTTATAAAGTTCGTCTTTGATCTTCTCAAGAGCTTCTTCTCCCGTCAAAGTATAACTGAATTTAGCGGAAATCCTCTCCTTGAGATAGTCTATTATATTGTCTACCTGACCTTTTTCGTCTTCAACGATCAAGATACTTGGATCTGAGATCAATTCATTTATTTTCGCCGATAACGCCTTATCAACGTCATCAAGGTCAAAAGGCTTTCTGATATAAGCATCACACCCCATATCTTGCGCTTTGGTTCTGGTTTCAAGATCCAATAAAGCGCTAACCATGATAACCTTGGTTTTCTTATCCGTAGCCTTGATTTCTTTCAACACTTCAAGACCGTCGATCCCTTTCATCTTAATGTCTAAAAAAACAATCCCGGGGTTTTCTTTCGCAACTATCTCAAGAGCGGATTTACCATTATCCGCGGCAAAAACACTATGCCCTTCCGTCTCTAGATAATTTTTTATCGTTTCTACAACATCTATATCATCATCCACTATCAAAATCTTGTACATTCTCCTCCTTCTTCAAATTTCAATGTTTAGCTGAGTATACACTGTGTCCCTTAGCTTATCAACTTCGTCCGCTACTGTTTTAGCTAATTCACACGACTTCGCTACCGCTTCCAGAGCTTTTTCCATATGTTCTTTTTCGTGCAGTTCTTTATATTGTTGCTTTTCGGCGATCTTTAAAAGAGCGCTTGAGGATATAGTCAAGCGATGTAAGTGCCTTAAAACTTCATGGAACCCGTCTCTTACTTCCTGCATATTCACTCCTGTTTTTTACCGGCTATTTTCTAAGCCATTTCCCCATTCTTCCTGCTTCCTTCCTGAATTCCAAGTGTGACCTGAAAATATCCGTACGTCTTTCTATATATCGTGACTCCTCTTTAAATCTCTTCGTAATCTTACTCTCCGCGTTCAGTGTCGCCAAAACTGTAAAACAGAATAAAGATATTGTTATCACCAAAACCAATATAATGCCCACCGCCATACCGCCAAGATCCATAATGTATTTATCACACTATACTACTCCTCGACTTGCCCGATAGCCAATCGATCAATTTATCTTCAATAAATTTTATCATATTCCCGCTACTTCTTCTCTCCCAGCAGTTCTTTAACCATATCGTCAAGATCTCCAAAATCTAAAGGCTTTACAATATATTTGTCTACGCCTGATCTTTTGCATTCCTCCTCTACTTCCGATTCCACAAATCCCGTTATCATAATGACCTTGATGTTAGGATCGATCTCTTTTACCTCATCAAGTACGTCAAGACCGTTCCTGCTGCCGGGCAACTGTATATCAAGCAATATACAATCCGGTTTGTCTTCGGCTACCAGTTTCATGGCCTCGTCTCCGTCAAACGCGTAACGCGCCTCATAACCTATTGATTGAAAAAATTCCGCTATGCTTTCCGCTACCTCTGTGTCATCATCTACTACCATTATCTTCTTCGCCATTTTCATCCTCCACCCATTCCGGTATAGTAATAATAAACGTTGCCCCTTCCCCCTGCTTTGACTCCGCTCTTATCTTTCCCCTGATCTGTTCCTCCACGAGGCTTTTTACAAGGTCCAGCCCTAACCCTGTTCCATAAACAGCTTTTTCGGTTTCTTGTTCAACCCTTAAATCTTTTCTGCGAGCATAATCTTCATAAAGAGCGGCGCTTCCTTTTGTGGTAAAGTATGGCAGGAATATATCAGAAAGCTCCTGCTCCTTTATACCAATACCCGTATCAATGACCCTTAACTCTATCTGCCTGATGTTTTTTGAATAGGCAACTTCTATACGTATATTATCGGATTCATCGCCGTTACCGTTCAGTTCTTTCATCCGTATAGCGTCCACCGCGTTATCAATTACCGTTATCGATACTTCCCTGAGATCGTCTTCTTTTGCCCTTACCTTTGGTACATCCGGCGCGATTTCCAGTGTTATAGGGATTTTACGCGTTCCCTTTTTAAATTTTAATTCGTTAACCATATACATCGCTTCTTCCAAAGGCTGTCTGATGTCAACCGCCCTTAACGGACCTTTGGTCGGTTTGGCGAAATCTCTCGCTTTTTTGACGACATCTCCTCCGGCGTCAATATAACTTGTAACCATTTTGATGTGTTCGGCCAACTTATCTATCAACTCTTTTCCCTCCGGGGGCAGGTCATACGACCCCAGTTTCGTCAATATCTGGTCAGTATACACAGCTTTCTGAAGCCTTATCCTCGCGCGGTTCAAGTGGTTGTTGATATTATGGCTCAGGCTCGAGGCGACTTTGCCCAGAGCGGCTATTTTTTTCTGTTCCGTAAGCTCCTGCAATGTCTGTGAATTTTTAATAGCGATCGATTCTGTGCGTGCCAGATCCATGAGTATATTCATATCGTCCTCGGTATAGTATTCGTCCGATTTCTTCTTACCCAACAATATCACTCCAAGCAGTTCACTGCTCGCTATTAGCGGGATGGCTAATACGGCGTTAAGTGTGTTCATTTCTGATGTTAATTTTTCGCTCATATCATTGCCGTTCTCAATTTCCATCGATAAAATATCTTTAGTCGATATTAATGAACTTAGAACTTCCGGAGCATCTTCAAGCATAATATCCGTATCATAGTTCGCCCCTTTGATCAAAATAAATCCCCTGATATTTTTATCAAATAAAAAAATGGCGATCCTTTCGGGATGAAGCGTTTTGTCTAGTAGATCTATCGTTCCGCTGGCAATTTTATCTGATTCAAATTCTGTGATCACTTTATCAATGAAAGATTTCAAAACCTGCTGATAATCGTATTTCTTCTGAAACAAGTATTTGTCGGTTATATTTACCAGAAAATCTTCAAGAGGACGGATAGAGAGTATTATAATAAGGGAACTTATCGCCACGCCTAATAATCTGCCTCCCACAATTAATTCCTGAGTTAAAAGCGTTATACCCACAAATGAACCAAGAACAGCCACAAATAAAGTTCCAAAAATCAAAGTCTTTCTGATAACAACCTCAATATCCATCAAGCGATACTTGACCATAGAGTAGGCGATCACCAACAAAAAAAATGCAATTGATATATATCCAAAAGGATACACCTCAACGCCAAAAGCAGGCAAATAGTCAACTGACCCTGTATATGCCCCTAAAAACGCTATAAACATATACTTTATCTGATTCTTCTTATTAAGAGGAGCTTTAACAATTCTGTAGTGCCGTACAAGTTCTATAAAACTTGCTAGCATAAATCCGAAAAAGAATAACAGAACCCCAAAGCCTAAAAAACCCCACTCCGGGAAATATCCCCAAAAGTATTTTTTGACTCCAATAACTAAAAAGTCTGTTATTGTTATCAACGCCCCAAAAAGAACCGCCGTAAGATAACCTAACAATATTGTTAACTTCCGCTTTACATCCAAAAATAAAACTATGAAAAAATACACATTTATCGATATGAATATCACACCAAAATTATCTATCTTGAACCAGACTTTCGCTACTTCGGGAACCTTGGATAAATATCCTAATGCTGTCGCCAACAACCAGACACATACGCTTATGCAGATTAGCAAAAACACTTTATTTATGCTTGAAGACCTATTCTTGCTGTAAACAAAAAGGCCTGACAATAGCATCGAAGCCCCTACGAAGAATAGTGGAATAGCTTGCAGATTAAAGCAATAGCTTTCTATATCAAACATTTTGCTGCATCCAAATCGTCACTCTTTGTTTCATGACCTGCTTAATAGTTTCCGCCGAAACAGTGTCATCTCCCGATTTATAGTCTCCCAACTCTAAACCAATATCTTTAAAAAATTCATACATGCGCCGATAATTATAGATATCCACATCACCCGTCGTTGCCTTTAAATCATCGCTCTTGTCCAAACTAAGAGCATATGTCTCAGCTAAACATCCAAATACGTTATCATCCATCCCAAAACCATAATCATAGTTTGTGCACGAATTTTTTATCTTTATAAATCCTCCTTCAAGGATTATTTTATTATCCGTCAAAGATCTTGAAATTGCTTCCGGTCTTGAATCATCAATTATGATAAAATTATCAGGGATGTCTTGCGCCTTCAATATACTGCGAACATTAGAAGTAACGCAAATCCCAAAATGGTACTTGTCTAAAACTTCTCTCATGTTTGTACTTCCCGAACGCACAAATTTATTTATCGCGGCACTTTTGCCGTTTTTGACTAGTTCCTGCTCTATTCTATCTAACCGCTTTTGATTTATATCGACTAGCCCTAGACACTTTATTTTATTTACCAGAACTCTGCTAATGTTAGCACCCATTTTCCCCGCACCGATAATAACAATTTTAAAATCCTTTAGATCAATGCCCGAAAGTTCCGATAGTTTGCTCGCCATAAAATCAAGTGAGATTAAAGTGCCGACATGACCATTTGTTATCCGCACCTTTCTTTCCCGGGAATACTTTTTTATCGCGGACCCTCTTGCCGTTACAACTGGCCATAACGCTCCTAATCCAACATACGAGTTGTTTTTTAAAACTTTACTGCTAAATTCTATGCATCTACGTGCCTCTTTAAGGGTTTCTTTATTCTTACTCAAAAGCATCTCAGGCAAGTAAAAACTAGACAGAACCAATCCATGAGCCATTTCAGGTGTCCTAATTGTCGCTATGACACAAGGGCTACAACAACTAAATATTCTGATGATCGTTTTTTTTGAA
>JAJRVD010000103.1 GCA_024277375.1 Candidatus Omnitrophota bacterium
AAAGAGGAAGAAAAGAGATCCTAAAATTGTCTGTAGTGCCGAAAAGAAGGGTTTGGCTTGATGGGTTATTCAGCAATTTGGTGCATTTAGCGGCACCGTTCCCATTAAAAACTGAATCCTAATGCAAAATCTGGGTTCAAGATGCTGAAAGATAAAGGTTATAAAATCCATATTTATTTCCTATGGATTCCAAGTTCACAGCTTGCGATCGCACGCGTGAAAGACCGCGTAGCGCAAGGTGGTCACAATGTGCCAATTATAGATATAAAACGCAGATTTGAGCGAAGCACGGAAAAGTTTTTTAAGCAATATCGCTTATTAGCGGATCAATGGAT
Source organism: Candidatus Omnitrophota bacterium (assembly GCA_024277375.1). Lineage (GTDB taxonomy): Bacteria > Omnitrophota > Gorgyraeia > Tantalellales > Tantalellaceae > JAJRVD01. Next base: position 336 of record JAJRVD010000103.1, read on the forward strand.
GATGTTCAATAACGCAAAGTCTAAACCTGAACTTATTGCCAGAAAGCATAATGCTCATATTGATGTAGTTGATCAAGATTTATTTGAAAAGATTATAAAAAAGCTTGGAGTTAGTTTATGAAGAAACGAATGACGATACAGGATAAAGCTGAAGTAGCGATAAAAAAAGAGGTCAAAAAAGTCGTAGCCCAGCACAAAAAAGACGGGCGTCCGCTTGCGGTATGGGAAAATGGGAAAGTTAGGAAAGTAGCGGCGAAATAATGAATAAAAAGGGTTTCAAAATTGATTTTTTAATGGATCACACGAAAGAAGATATTCTTTCTGAAGTGAAACGTGTCGCGAAGCTATTAGGTAGGGATACATTAACAAAAAAAGATATCGAAACTCATGGAAAATGTAGTTATGGTGTGATAAATAAGAATTTTGGATCCTTGAGAGTGGCTCTTGAACAGGCAAATTTAAAACCTACTTGATATATGAAAGCTACCGATAAAGAATTAATTGATTTCGGAATAACCCCTATCCAACTAGCTACCAAGTTTCTCATCGACAATCATGCTGTTCTCGAAAAATGAAGCGATAGCTTGAATATGTGTAGAATAAGGGGTGTTTTCTACGCATAAGAGATAAGGAGGGGAGTGATGAAATGTATTCATCAGTTAAAAAAATGTTTAATGTCCCCAGACGCTTTATATAATCCTATAGCCCTCAATGTGTCGCGCCAAATCCACCTATACGCTGTACGGCATCTAAGGTATAATGTTCCCTATGAAAGAAAGTCCGAAAAAATTTAGGAGTCCTCCTAAAAAATATCAGCCTAAGGGGCTCTCTATTCTTTACGAAGATCGTGATATTCTGGTCGTGGATAAAGCGTGTGGGCTTTTAACGGTGAGTACCGATAGGGTAAAAGAGAATACGGCTTATTATCGATTGACCGCGTATGTGCGAAAAGGGAATAAGAAGTCACGTAAGCGTATATTTATTGTACATCGCCTGGATAGGGATACTTCTGGTGTTCTTGTTTTTGCTAAGAGTGAGACGGCCAAGCGTTTTTTGCAGGAAGAGTGGGGAGGATTTTAAAAAACGTATTATGCCGTGGTGCACGGCTCTTTGCCAGAGAAGGAAGGCGAGATTACCTCATATCTCGCGGAAAACAGTGTTTGTAAAGTGTATTCTGTAAGTGATCCTGAAAAAGGGAAATACGCAATAACCGGATATAAAGTTCTGAGAGAATCGGAGAACTACAGCTTGGTCGAAATAGATCTTTTAACGGGGAAGAAAAACCAGATCCGAGTTCATTTCGCGGATAAAGGTTGTCCTGTCGTCGGAGATAAAAAATACGGAAAAAAGGAAAAGGGTATTAAGAGGCTCGCGCTTCACGCGGGTTCGATCACAATTCTGCATCCTCACGCAAAAGAGAAGATGACCTTTAAGATAAAAATTCCCGGTTATTTTAAAGTAATTCTGAAAGGAGACCCTGGACAGCTAAAATAACGCTATGAAACATAAGAATATACAAAAATTATTTTCTAAAGTTCCTGATACGTTGATCATGTATTAACCATGGGGTTCGATATCATCTGGCGCCGGGCGGCCGCTCCCGCGAGATACGGCGCGGACAATGAGGTGCGGGTGACGGAATACGGACCACATTGTACAAAAGTCTATCTAAATATGCTATACTGCTGAGATGAAACCCATACTTTATATGGCGCCGATACAGGGGATTACCTCTTTCCAGTATCGTAATGAATATTCAAGAGCCTTCCGGGGATATGACTGTGCTATTACGCCGTTCATTAAAAGCGTTAAAAGTGACAGTATAAAAAAATCTCATTTGCGTAATATCCTGCCCGAGAAGAACGATGTCACCTTTGAGATCATTCCCCAAATATTAGGTAAGACCCCTAAAGATTTTATTGTTCTGGCCAGGGCCATTTTTGACCTGGGGTATAAAGCCGTGAATTGGAATCTTGGATGTCCGCTTTTGCGGGTGAGAAGGAAAGGGCGAGGATCGGGCATGCTTCCGTTTTCAGATGAAATAGCTGATTTTCTTAAGGAAGTTATCCCCGCTATTCCGAACAAGCTATCACTTAAAGTAAGGCTTGGCGCGGAAGAGAATAGAGACCTTTTTAAGTTGCTCCCCGAGCTTAACGACTTGCCCCTGAAAGAGATCATTATACATCCGCGGACAGGAAGACAGATGTATTCGGGCGAAGCCGATGTGTCTTCTTTTGAGGAAAGTCTTTCGTTGACAAAGCATCCGGTGGTGTATAATGGAGATATTGATACGATCGAGAAATTCGAAGTTCTGGCAAACCGACTTCCTATGATAAACCGCTGGATGATAGGGCGGGGTGGGATAACCGATCCGTTCCTGCCGGATAAGATCAAGCATCTAAAGATCAATACGGAAAAGAAAAGACTGGATCGATTTGCGAGTTTTCATAAGGCGCTTTTTGAGGCGTATAGGCAAGAATTAAGTGGTCCGGCGCATCTTATAGGTAAGATGAAAGAAGTTTGGTGGTATTGGACAAGAGCGTTCGAAGCTGATGATAAGTTTTTTTTGAAAATGACACGTATTAAGGATGTTGATAAATATTTATTAGCGGTTGAAAAGTTTTTTGGAGGTAAACCGAAGTTGCTTGTATGAGGAGGAATAATGGTTAAAAAAATATTAAAGATAGGTATTGTTTTGATCGTGGGTTTATCCTTTGCCGTAAAGGGCTATGCCGGAGGAGCGCCTCAGATCTCCAGTGACCCGAAGCTTGTAAGCGCTTATGAAGCTTATGGAAAAGGTGAAAGGGATGAAGTTCGAGGTGATAAAGCATTTAGAGTTCGTCCGGGAAAAGCGAGACGCATGTATGAGCACGCTGAAGACTATTATCTTGACGCGGCATTCAGGTATAAAGAGCTGGGGATAGAACATGGTATCAATACGCGGAAAGAGGTAGATATATGCAATAAGAGCCAGAGACAAGTACATGTGAAAATCAACAAGGCACGCAGGAAAGAAAAAAAGAGATGATAGAGGGGGGATACTTGCGATGATGTGAAAAAAAGCAGGGGCATACACTGCTTTTCTTAACACTAGCTATTCTTGTTTGGTAAAATATGATAAAATACATCCCATGAATCAGTTAATCGCTATACAGTCAAAAGAAGATATCCCAAATAAGTATCAGGATACTCCTATCGGACTTTTGCTTGAATATCATAATTTGCGGCGTCCGGCAGATGTTTATGTCGATCCGCAGTTGCTTGTTGGGATGTGTATGGATAATCGTAAACGTCTTCAAATCCCTGACAACTTCGCATTTATTCTCCGAACAGGAGGAGCCAATCTAAGCTATAACGAGTTTAAAGTATCTTATGCGATTGCTGTCGGGGGAGTCAGGTGCATTGTGTTAATCGGTCATGATCAATGTGGGATGGTTGATCTTATCTCCCGTAAGGAACAATTTGTTAAAGGGCTGATTGAAGGAGCGGGTTGGGACGCTCAGTCGGCCGAAGAACATTTTGACAGGTTTGTTCCTGTTTTTGAGATCGGGAACGAAATGGATTTTGTTTCAAGCGAAGCAAAGCGATTAAAGACAAAATATCCAAAAATAGTTATAGTTCCTCTTATTTATCGCATTGAAGATAATCTTCTTTATATGATAGAGAATTGCCAATAGAGACAAGTGCAGCCAAATTGTCGGGGGTCATAATGAATTCAGAATTCGCTAATATTTTAACTGCCGCGGTGACACCAATCGTGCTCATTAGTGGAACAGGGTTGATCCTTTTAAGCATTGTTAATAGATACGGTACCGCGATCGCGAGAACGCGTTCTTTGATCGCGGAACGTAGGGAAAGCTCTGGCTCCAGGGCAGAGTGCTTGTCCGGGCAAATAGACATTCTTCTTAAAAGATGTAACTGTTTAAAATTGAGCCTTGGTGCTATTGTTGTAAGCGTTATCTTCAGTTGCTTGATAATTTTGGGATCGATATTAACCGTTACGAGGGGTTTTGAGCTAACCTCACTCTTAACAACTTTTCTTGTGTTTGATTGCTTCTGCATTGTCGCTGCGAATATTTTATTACTTTTGGATGTTACTTTCTCTCTGAGAGCTTTGCGTGCCGAGATCAATTGTCCCTAGTTTGTTTGTGCGCAAGGTAGAGTGTATACTTTCTTGTAGATGGACATCTTATGATCTTTGTGGCATTTTTGATTTATTTCGGATTTTTTGCGAGCCAAATGGGGTTATGCGAAATGGCTCCTGCCGCGTCATTGCGAGGAGTGGAGCGACGAAGCAATCGGGCTGTGTCGTAATTCGTTTTTCGGATGGCCGCATACAATATATTGTAGGGGTTCGATTTATCGAACCCGATATAACGGGCTTGATGAATCAAGCCCTACGTTATGACATGGTCTGATTAAAAAACGGCGTTTTGCAGAAGTTTGATCAAGGCTAAAATTCAAGGAGGCGAAATGCGTAAAGTATTGATATTTATCGTAGCGATAATGTTTACATTATCATCCGCGTTTTCTTACGCGCAACCAAAAAGTGGTAAAGCCAGAGGTGGCGGCAAGGGGCGGCTAAAAAGAGGAGCAGGTAAGAAGACACCGGGTAGCCCGGGTAGAGGGCCTCATAAGAGAAAAGGCAATCCTCCGGGGCCAAAAGGCGGATCGGGAAGAGGCAGGGGATATGAAGGGGAAGGTTTCGACGATGAAGGTTATGAGAGTGAGGAGTATTCGGAAGATGAAGGTGGCGGACGCAGGCGACCACTTCGACGCAGACCGTCGAGAAGGCGTCCACCTTGGGACGAAAGCGATTATGAAGACGAGGGAGAAGGCCAGGGACCCGGAAGAGGTCGAAAAGTGGGAAGAGGCAATCCTCCCGGGCCAAAAGGCGGACTCGGTAGAGGAGCTCGCGGTAAGGCCAAAGGAGTTCGCAAGGGAGGCGCCAATAAAGGCGCTTCAAGGAACGGCGGAAGATCAGGCGGCCGTAAAGGTGGAGCTAAAGGTGGTACCCGAGGCGGAGGCCGCCGCAGATAAAATTTGTACATTATGTCAGACCACACTTCAAGCCGGGTCAGTGCTGCGCACAGTCCCGGCTTGTTTGTAGCAAACAGCCGCCGCATGTCATATGCTGTGTACTACGTACAAAATTCAAATCAAAGAGGGAAGAGATGAGTTGGTGTTGTCCACATCAGGAAGATGATCGTTGCAGGTTGCGTAAGAAAAAATGTAAGACGCTTACCGAGGGCTGTGTTTTGACCGATAAGGTTGAATTGATCAATAAAAGATCTAATGCCGATGAAAAATTCAAGAATTCAGGAAAACATAAGTAATAGTTCAGTTCTCCGAAGCGAATACGTTCCTTCTCCCCTGTCATCTTGAGCGAGTGAGCCGCCTGCCGAAGGCAGGAAGGCGAACGAGTCGAAAGATCTTTTTTATCCATAATTTTTGATAATCAGACATTTTG